>NZ_JBFSVA010000019.1:0-91846 GCF_041467655.1 Vibrio sp. 10N.247.311.49 | reverse complement strand
AAATTGTGGTGCCCGGAGGCGGAATCGAACCACCGACACGAGGATTTTCAATCCTCTGCTCTACCGACTGAGCTATCCGGGCAACGGAGCGCTATTAAACGGATTTTCTGCATAACCGTCAACTCCTTTTTTGAAAATAACTAAAAAAACCGTTCGTTCGTTGTTTTTTTATTCAAAAGTGAGGGTTATGTTTTACCTTGGTTAAATTCTTTTTTGAATTGCGTTACTTTTTCGAGGTATCGGCGCGACTCTTTATTTGGATGCTTCTTGGTAAGCGCCCAGTAGGCTTGGCTCGGTTGCAGCGAGTTTAAGTCTTGCATTGCTCGCTTTCTGTCCTTACTGAAGGTATTGAGTACGCCACCAGTACCGCCGTTATAGGCTGAAATCATACTGTATTCAAGCGTTAATGGGTTTTTTACGTCTTTCAAATAACGATTTTTAAGGATGTAAAAGTATGCGGTGCCAGCATCAATGTTGTTTTCTGGATTGAATAAGTACTCAGGGCTTGGTTCACCAGGTTTCTTTTTGACGTGTTCAAATACATCTCGACCAGCGGTTTTAGGTACCACCTGCATAAGACCATAAGCATTAGCCCAGCTTACGGCGTACGGGTTGAAGCTACTCTCTGTCTTGATGATAGCGTAGATTAAATCTTCAGGGATGTCATAACGCTGAGACGCTCGTCGAACGATGTCGGCATATTGATAACTACGCTGGCTAGCGTGGTCGGCCACCATTGGGATTTCAACGTAGTAGGCTTTTTTAAAGTCGACTTCTTTGGTTTTTAGGTTATTCGCGATCAGGTAATCCGCAAACTGGTTCGCTCGCCAAGTCCATTGAATGGGCTTTTTTTCTTGGTCTACGACCTGATTATAGAGGAAAGGTTTGCCTTCTAGCTTGATGCTTTTAGAAGAGAATAGATCGACATGCGCCGGATCATCTGGCGTCAAAAGGGTCGTCATGATCGCATTTTTGAGGTGTTTTTTCGGTTCGGTAGAGGAAACCGTTTCCACCGTTATCAGGCCTTGGCTAAAATTCACTTCTGAACGACTTAAGTAATTATCTATGTATTTCACATAGTTACTCTTACCTGCTATCTTGATTTCACTGCTACCCCAACGTTTTTGAATGTTGCCTGAAAAGCTATCTATTAATGAATCTAGCGCCCCGGTATCTTTTTCAAATTGTCCGGGTAGCTCAGCTAAATTCTTCACAAACCGGTTGGTTGGCTCGTAATTGACATCATAAATGCTTTCGACAAATTCACGGCTGCAGCCAGTTAATAACATGGCTGTTAGGAAGTAACTTAGCTTTTTCATAGTTCCTCATACAAAAATGACATCGCAGCGTTAACCATGATGTCATTAAAAATTGCTTAAATAAATGTCTTATTCGCTTGGTGGAGTGTAGCCATCAATAACGACATCTTTACCTTCGAAAAGGAAGTTAACCATCTCAGTTTCAAGAAGTTTACGATGCTCAGGATCCATCATGTTTAGCTTCTTCTCATTGATAAGCATGGTTTGCTTGCTTTGCCATTGTCCCCAAGCTTCTTTAGAGATGTTGTCAAAGATACGCTTACCTAAGTCACCTGGGTAAAGTTGAAAATCTAGGCCTTCAGCATCTTTTTGAAGGCGAGCACAAAATACAGTGCGGCTCATAGTGGTTCCTCTTATCGCGTTCGTTGATTCAAACGTCGTCGTTCAGTTCAAAGGGTAGGCTCTCAATAAGCTGCTTTACAGGAGCGGCTAGGCCAATTTCTTCCGGTTTTGATAAGTTATACCAGAGACCTTTAGTCCCTTCCATTATCAAATCTGGTTGTTTATCTAATTTTACTAATACAGGTGTGATATCTAAATGGTAGTGGCTGAAAGTATGTCGAAACGCAATCATGGTCTTGATCGAATCGGTTTCACTATCTTTGATCGAACGAAGATCTAATTGATGTTCGATCTCTGCGTTTTCATTTTGAGGGAAACAGAACAGTCCTCCCCAGATACCAGACTGAGGGCGTTGTTCGAGCCATACTTGATTATCGTGGTACAGAATCACAAACCATGTTTCTTTTATTGGCTTTTCTTTCTTCGGTTTCTTACCTGGGAAATCGAGCTGTCGATCGAGCTTCTTAGCTTCGCACATGCTTTCAATCGGGCACAACGTACATTTGGGCTTGCTACGAGTACAAACCATCGCACCCATATCCATCATGGCTTGATTGTACTTATCGACATCTTGTTGCGGAGTGTGTGTTTCTGCGTGTTCCCACAACTGGTTCTCGACTTTCTTTTGCCCCGGCCAACCCTCTACAGCGAAGCTTCTCGCCAAGGTACGCTTGACGTTGCCATCAAGAATTGCATAAGGAAGTTTATGCACAGAGGATAGCACTGCAGCGGCAGTAGAGCGTCCAATACCCGGTAGCGCGTTCATTTCTTCGATAGAAAGCGGAAATTCACCACCGTATTGCTCTGCAACAATCTTGGCAGCCTTGTGCAAGTTACGAGCTCGCGCGTAATAGCCAAGCCCTGTCCATAAGTGCAGCACCTCATCTTGTTCGGCGTTCGCTAGGTCAATAACCGTTGGAAAGCGTTCTAAGAAGCGCTGGTAGTATGGAATCACCGTGGCGACTTGAGTCTGCTGAAGCATGATTTCAGATAGCCAAACGGTGTAGGCGGTTTTGTTTTGTTGCCAAGGTAATTCTTTACGCCCAAAGGCGTCATACCACTTTAATATGGCGGTTGCGAAAGGAGTCACGACATGCTCTATGCTTTGCTATTATTAGGAGTGAAATTGCACCACACTTACGGTTGGATGTAAAACAGACAAATTGTGTGGGAATTTATCCACGGAAAGACTTGCACCGGAGGCAATTCTTTGGATAATCCCCGCTTTGATTAATCAATGTGCAGGCAAAAATCAATGAGTGAAGTGACCACTAACGAATATACTGAAGACGGCAAACTGGTTCGTAAGATCCGTAGTTTTGTTCGCCGCGAAGGCCGCTTAACAAAAGGCCAAGAAAACGCGATGAACGAATGTTGGCCAACAATGGGTATCGACTACAACCCAGAACTTCTTAATTGGAAAGAAGTGTTTGGTAACGACAACCCTGTTGTACTAGAAATAGGCTTCGGTATGGGTGCATCACTGGTTGAAATGGCAAAGAATGCGCCTGAAAAAAACTTCTTAGGTATTGAAGTTCATAGCCCAGGTGTTGGTGCGTGTTTAGGTACAGCTCGCGATGCTGGCGTAACTAACTTGCGTGTAATGTGTCACGATGCAGTTGAAGTATTTGAACACATGATCCCAGACAGCAGCCTGCATACACTGCAACTGTTCTTCCCTGACCCATGGCACAAAGCTCGTCATCATAAGCGTCGTATCGTTAAGGCTGAGTTTGCAGAGATGGTTCGCGGTAAGCTTCAACTTGATACTGGTATTTTCCACATGGCAACAGACTGGGAAAACTACGCAGAACATATGATTGAAGTGATGAACGTCGCTCCAGGCTTCAAGAATATCGCTGAAGATGGTGATTACATTCCTCGTCCAGACGAGCGTCCGCTAACTAAGTTTGAAGCGCGTGGCCACCGTTTAGGTCATGGTGTTTGGGACATTAAGTTTAAGCGTACTAAGTAATTCTGAATCAAATTAAGTGAAGGTGAATCCGACTTAGGATTAAACCCTACACTTTATGGGATTGATTAAAGCCAACATTATTGTAATGTTGGCTTTTTTGTCCTTAGGCTTTTATTGCGATAAAGGTTTAAGGACAGAAAGTAATGTCACACCCCCTACAAAAATAACAATAAAGAAGTAAGCACATGAAACCAACTCAAGCTATTTTGGCCGAGATTTTAGATGAAGTTCGCCCTTTAATTGGTCAGGGAAAGGTCGCTGATTATATTCCTGCATTGGCTCGCGTATCGAACCAAAAACTGGCGATTGCGGTATACACCAATGAAGGTGAAGTTATTCAAGCTGGCGATGCTGATGAGGCTTTTTCTGTGCAATCAATCTCTAAAGCTTTAAGCCTGACGTTAGCGATGGTGTTGTATAAGCCGGAAGAGATTTGGCAACGAGTAGGGAAGGAGCCTTCAGGACAAGCCTTTAACTCGATGATTCAGCTTGAGATGGAACACGGCATCCCTCGTAACCCGTTTATTAACGCAGGTGCGATTATCGTTGCTGACTTATTGCAAAGCCGTCTATCTGCACCAAGGCACCGTTTATTAGAATTTGTACGTCAGCTATCAGGTGATACTCATATTGTGTATGACAAAGTTGTGGCGGCTTCTGAAATGATGCACAGCGATCGCAATGCTGCCATCGCTTATTTGATGCGTTCATTTGGTAACTTTGAGAACGATGTTATTCCCGTACTCAACAATTACTTCCATGCTTGTGCGCTTAAAATGACCTGTGTTGATTTGGCGAAAACCTTTAGCTACTTGGCTAATAAAGGCGTGTCTGTTCAAACCAAGAAAGAGATCATCACGCCGGTTCAAACCAAACAATTGAATGCCTTGCTTGCGACATGTGGTTTGTACGATGGGGCGGGAGAGTTTGCCTATCGTGTTGGTATGCCCGGAAAGTCGGGCGTTGGTGGCGGTATTATTGCTATCGTTCCTGGCGAAATGACGATTGCGGTGTGGTCTCCAGAGCTTGATCCTTCTGGCAACTCGCTCGCAGGTACTAAGGCTCTAGAGTTGCTTTCAGAGCGAATTGGTCGTTCTATTTTCTAAGAGAAAGATTCGAGCACGGACGTTGTCCTATAGAACGCTTCGCTCCGAGAGAGGGCTATAAAACAAAAAGGGTTGACCCTAAAGCCAACCCTTACGCAATGCTTCTCGAATCTCGAATCTCGAATCTCGAATCTCGAATCTCGAATCTCGAATCTCGAACTACTCGTCTTCTTCTGCCATAAAGGCTTCTAACAGATCATTGAGAAACAGCTTTCCTTTTTCAGTGATCTGCCAGTGAGTGTCGGTTTCCTTCAAGTAGCCTAGCTCTTTTGCCCATTCAATCGTTTTTTGAATCGAGTCAAAACCAAGCCCTGTCGTATCAATGAAATCCTGCTTTGGACATGCTTCCATTAACCTAAAGCGGTTCATGAAAAACTCAAAAGGGCGGTCTTCATTCGGCACTTCAAATTCATCTGATAGATAAGGTTTTACCATGTTTTGGTACGCAGCTAGATAGCCTCTAGGGTGCTTAACCTTAGTGGTACGAACAATGCGTCCATCTGTAAAGCTCAGCTTGCCATGAGAGCCACAGCCAATACCTAGATAGTCACCAAAGCGCCAGTAGTTGAGGTTATGTTGGCACTGATATCCCGGCTTGCTGTAGCCTGAAATTTCGTACTGCACATACCCTGCGTCTGCGAGCTTCTTATGGCCTAGGTCGAAGATATCCCAAAGGTCATCATCATCAGGCAGCGTTGGTGTTTTGTAATAGAACATGGTGTTAGGTTCTATTGTTAGCTGATACCAAGATAAGTGCGGAGGGTCGAGTTCTATCGCTTTATCCAAATCAGCCAACGCTTGTTCAATACTCTGATCGGGTAAGCCGTGCATTAAGTCTAAGTTGAAACTATTCAATCCAATCTTATGCGCTAAATGAGCGGCATTTACCGCTTCATCTTGACCATGAATACGCCCAAGTCTTTCCAGTTTCTCTTGCTCAAAACTTTGCACACCCACCGAGATTCGAGTAATGCCTGCCTTTTGGTAACCTGCAAAACGCTCAGCTTCGATAGTTCCCGGGTTGGCTTCCATGGTGATTTCTATTTCAGGTTTGAACGGGATGCGCTGTTCAATGCCTTGTAACAATCGGCCAATTCCTTCAGGAGAAAACAGGCTTGGGGTACCGCCACCAATAAAGATCGAATGCAGTGGGCGAGGCATACCATTGAGCTGATATTTTTCGATATCAGTATCGAGATCCTCAAGCAGTGCATCGATGTACTCTTTTTCAGGGATCTCGGCTTTCAGAGCGTGAGAGTTAAAATCACAATACGGACACTTTTGTACACACCATGGGATGTGTACATAGAGGCTAAGTGCGGGTGGTATTAGCGCTGCATTGTGCATTACAGAGCTTGCTCCTTGAGAGTCTTGAATAGTGACGCAAGCGCTTTACCACGGTGTGATAGTTGCTTCTTACGCGAAGATTCAAGCTCTGCTGAGGCGCAGTTATCTTCTGGTACAAAGAACACAGGATCGTAGCCAAAGCCATTCTCACCGTGTTCTTCAGTAAGAATACGACCTTCCCATTTACCGTGACACACTAGAGGTGTTGGATCATTCTCGTGACGCATTAGCACCAACACACAGTGGAAACGCGCAGTACGCTTTTCAGTTTCGACACCTTGCATCGCATCTAATAGTTTTTTGATGTTCTGCTTATCGGTTGCCCCTTCACCTGAGTAACGCGCTGAATAGATACCTGGCGCACCATTTAAGTAATCAACCTCTAAACCTGAGTCGTCAGCAATGGCTGGCAGCCCTGTTTCTTTCGCTGCGTGGCGAGCTTTGATGATGGCATTTTCAATGAAAGTCGTTCCTGTTTCAGCGACTTCTGAAACGTTAAATTCACTTTGCGCGACAACGTCAAAACCAAACTCAGACAGAATATCTGCCATCTCGCGAACTTTACCTTGGTTGCCTGTTGCTAAAACAATCTTACTCATGGGAATGTAGCTCTAAATAAGTTAATAAATGAAAAGTAAGGTTTGAGCTTACTCTTCTATATAGAATTTCTGTGTGAAACGCAGTGGACCAGTGCCTTTTAGGCCTGCGTTCACATCGATGTCGAAGGTGATGTTTTCTTCGTGAGTTACGGGGAACTCAGCAAGGTAATAAATCGCATCGCCTTCTTTGATTTCTCGAAACTTCAAAGTACGGGTGTTTCCAACGAGGTTCTTCGCTGTTCCCGTAATTTTAGCCGTTGTCGCAGGCTTGCCTAGAGAAGCCTTGTCTAACACGCTGATGTTGAGGATTGCTGAGTATCCATTTCGCTTAAGTTTGTATTGCTTAGCGACTTGCGAAGTTAAGAACGTGGAATTAAAAGCCGAGTAATGAACCTCGACATCCTTAATGTTCTTAAATTGCCCTGCTGAGCTTGGTAAGGCAACAAGAGCGGTGAGTAGTGCTGTTATCCATAAACGCATAATGACTCCAATAAATAGCAAAAAGCCATCATAGGATGGATTCTATAACTCTTTTAAATTAATGAATTCCAGTAAAATAAAGGCTTAGTGATACTGTTTTTATTTACATATGATGGGGTGTGTATAGTTAATGTGGTCATTTTGTGGATCTTGTTAAAGGGTTAAATCTAACGGCATCCAACAAATAATCAGGAGCAAAATGAGCATATGTCATTGTCTGCTGAATTGTAGCGTGACCAAGTATTTTTTGTAATGCGAGTATGTTACCACCATTCATCATAAAGTGACTTGCAAATGAGTGTCGAAGAACGTGAGAGGCTTGTCCCTTTGGTAAACCAAAATCGCAGTTTTTTAAGCATTGATAAAAGCTAGTGTAGCATTCGCCAAACAAGCGGCCATTTCCATCTTGTTTGATCTCTTCCTCCAGCTCTTCACTAATCGGAACCGTTCGGTTTTTCCCATTTTTTGTATCAACAAAGGTTACTCGACCATGAATCAGATTACTTCCCTTTAGGCTTTCCGCCTCGCTCCATCTTGCTCCTGTAGCCAAGCATACCTTTGCTACTTTGAGCGCATCACCATCTAGTTTGAGAAGTAATATATTTATCTCATCGTTAGATAAGAAATGCATTTCTTTTGCTCTTGGACGAGAGATCTTAAACCCATGAGTTGGATGTTGACTATGGTACTCTTGAGCTTCGATAAGTACGGTGAAAACGTTACTTAGGCTCATTATTTTTCTGTTGAATGTAGTTAAAGCAAGATTCTTTTCTAAATGGAAAGCTCGGTATTCAGCTAGCAATTTGTGGGTGAGCTGGTGGGCTTTAGGCTTACCTAGTTCCCTGTCGATTTGCTTTAATATTCGTAGATAGGTAGTAGCCGTTTTTTTTGCTTGTCCTTCGTACTTCCACCACAAATCGATGAGCTCACTTAAGCTGCGCCTATCAGTTGGCTTTTCTAACCAATCTTTATTATGTGCGGTTGCGAGCAGATGCTTTTCGTATTGCTGCGCTTCGTATTTCGTTTCAAATTTACGGCGGTAACGCTTTCCTTCTCGACCTTGTGGTCGAGCATCAACAAGGTACTGAGAGCCTTGTTTTTTGATGCTCATAAGTTCTTAACGACCTGACGAACACGACCATTAACATGTAGCCTCTCTAACTCACCTTTAGGTAAAAGAAAGTTATCGTGGTCTTCGTTATCGCTAATAATATGATAGCCCTGTGATGCTAAATCGTAACGCAGCCTTTTAACAAGAAGACTGTCATCAAGGGTTATTGCATACACACCATCAAGTACGCCTTCCTGCTTTCGCATGTCGATTACTAATAAATCACCATTCATCAATGTAGGCACCATAGAGTCCCCGCTGGCTTTGATAGCGCAGGTTTTTTCTTTTTTAAGGCCTAGACGTTGTAAATCATCAGTGAAAACTAAGTGCTTACCTATGACTTTGTCCGTGTCAGTAAAACAGCCATTCCCTGCACTAGCTTCAGCTGAGTAGATTGGGATTGATGTGTAATTACTTTCTGTTACTACCTTTGCGTTTTCTAGTGAAACGTTACCAGATGCAATTAGCCAATCCGCACTAACATTAAATGCATGAGATATTTTAATTAAAGAGTCAACGTTTGGTTGAGCCTCACCTTTCAGGTATCTCAGCATTGCTGGCGCGGATACATTGCACTTGGAGGCCATTTGTCGAGCTGACATTCCTCCTCGAAGTTCATTCAACCTATCAGTAAAACTAATGATTTCATCCTTCATCTCTATTTCGCCTGTTGATTAATGTAACTAACTAGGTTTAATCTTGCCGTACGCTTTCGTTACATTTGGTTCTGTATCGTTTTGATTTGTTCGGATGTAACAGGGAAATATAACATGAACATACCAACTCAACTAGATATGCCTTATCTGCCAGTTGATGAGTTCGCTCGTCGTTGGGGAATTTCGCCGCAAGCTGTTCGCAATATGATTCATGAAGGCAAGTTGCCCGCTAAGAAGAAAAAACGTGGAGAGAAAAAGGTTTATATCAACATGCTTGTTCTTTGGGAGCACGCCCAAGCTGATGCTGATGAGAATGCGAAAGATATTTTTTTTAGAACGTTTTAAGGGGGCTTTATGAAAACACCAATTCATTCAATCAGTATCGATGTTCACACTTACGCAGAAGCTAAAGAGCTTTTCGATTATGCAACCAGAAAGGCTAGTAAAACCAATTCTAGCTTTTGGTTACACGTCCGTAACCAGTCACTTGAAGCAATGAATCTATTGAAAGAAGTGGAAGGTGAATAATGAGAGTTAAAACTGAAAATAACCTTCTTTTTGATAGTTCACACCCGAAGTGCCAGCTGCACTTCGCACGTACCCACGGGCGCGGATTTGCGTTTGTTCAGTGCATTGATACTGGTTTGGATGGTAAAGCTGAAAGGGTGAAACGCTATTGGGGGTTTTATGCCGATTCTCTTGACGAAAAAGAGAATGAAGTATCTATCTATAACATCATTAATTCAGGCTCTCCATGGCCTGAGCTACCGAAATGATCATCATGGGCGACGTCACCTATAAAGAGGCAGTTTCAAGTGTTGAGCTGCCTATTACCGACCCAATACACAAGCCTTGTCCTGATATGGCAGCGCTTGAAAACTTTGATGTAAAGAAGACTGAGAGAGCGCGTTTCCTAATATCGAAGCTTCGAGAAAAGCACGGCATTAGAAAGCGTGTTCAATCAGAGCCTAGGCCACTGACTTACACCTGTACTGAGCATGGGTGTATTGAGTCATGGGGTTCGGTTAACAATGAAAAAGAAGGTCAATGATGAGCCGCAATAGTAAGTATGAGGCAGCTAAGAAAGCGCAAGGACTTAAAAAGGTCACATTATGGGTTCCAGATAATAGAGAAAGCGAGTTTCACATGCTGGCGAAAGCATGTTGTGAGTTTCGTCATTTAACCTTTAATACTCTGCGAGATACCCAATCCGGTAAGTACATTTCTTTAGAGCGTTTATAACCCGTCACTGGTGACACCATGAGTACCTACAAGCGATTTTATCAACCTAATGTAAACCAGTCTGTTGGTCAGTTCGTCTCGAACATTACAGCACACTTACCCGTGATGCTGCGCCAAGATATCGACCTCAAGATTGGGATACGTAAGAATCGTGACAATCCTACTGACCGTAATCTATCCGCATTCGCTAAAGAGCGAGTGAACTTTGTTGATAAAGTCGCTCATCACTTCACAAATAAATTCCCTTTTGGTTATGTCTGCTATGAGCCTAATCCTTTAGAGCTGACTCATGACATTCTCATGAGTGACGACCTAATCAAAGACTTTGCCGTCAAGCTTACGGTGGCCTTTGCCGATATCATTAACGATATCGCTATTGTCGAAACTGAAAAACGCATTGATGGCATTCCTGATAGCTCTCTGGATTACTACGAGGCATTACATTACGGCTTTGAACAAATCCGTGATGTGATGTTAAAAGCGTTCATTGAACCACCTAGTGCCGATACCCGTGACATTGGCAAAAAGCTCACCATTCGAGACGCAGAAACCATTCTAGAGTGCGCTATTCGTCGTTGTATCGACCCGAAATATTTAACACGCAAACTTAAACGCCTACGCAAGCAATACATTGAGCATGCTCAAGTAACCCTAGGCAATGTCGGTAAGAAGCAAGGTCAAACGCACTACGTATCACGTCTAACGCTATCCAACTTTAAACAGAAGATGCGCGAGTCCGAAGAGTTCATGCAAAACATGGTGGTGATTAGCCACGACACCATGCAGGAATTCAACCTTGCAGAAGTCGCTTCACGTACCACCGCCAACCTAGAGAACCGACGCGTTGAACTGGTTGTTCGTAGCCGAGGTGATGAAGAGCGTGCTATTGATATGGGTTTTGAGGGCGTATTTATCACATGGACACTCCCGTCTAAATATCATCGTAATTCGCACAAATGGAACGGTTGTACCGTCAAAGAAGCGCACCAAAACCTAATGGAGCAGTGGAAACTTGCCCGTGCTCACTTTGCCAAGATTGATTTACCTTGGTTTGGCCTACGGGTGGCCGAACCTCACAAAGACGGCACTCCACACCTCCATGCGTTTGTGTATTGCGCCAAAGAGCACAAAGCCGACCTAATGCGCATTTGCGCCACGATTGCCCGTAGTGAAGACGCTGACGAGCTTCATACCAAAAAACAACGTAAAGCGCGTTTCCACGCTAAACCTTGCGACCCCAACAAAGGGAGCGCAACGGGTTACATCATCAAATACATATCAAAGAACATTAACGGGGCACACATGCCAGAGGGCGAAGCGAGCGAGATAGCCGTATCCGTTCGAGCGTGGGCGAGTGCATGGGGCTTAAAGCAGTTTTCACAATCGGGCGCACCTGCTGTTGGTCTATGGCGACAATTAAGACGCGCCAGTAAATTGGACGTGGCCATTGATGAGGATTTAGCGAATCTACATGACCATGCAGATAAATCACGTTGGAAAGAATTTACTCAACACATTGGGGATTTGCGTCTTGTTCATGAAGAGCAATTTAATCAGTACGGTGAAACAACCAAGCGAGTGATTGGCCTTAAGTGGTTAGGTCATGTGATCGAGACGTGCAGCGAGCGTTTTTCTATTGTGGCGAAGTGCGATGTGGATGCGTGGAAAGATGAGCGAAGCGAATTAACCCAAAGAAGCGGAGCTTCGTCTTGGAGCACTGAAAATAAGTGTAACCCGCCTCCAAAGGATGAGGTTACACCGCTAGAGAAAGCATTGATGGACGTGACCGGATGGAGCGTTAAAGGGGTTCAATGCTTACTCAAACCTTTATCCATGGGGGCAAAAATACTTATTGATAAATTCACGACTCTAAGCATTCGAAATAGACAGCTTAGAGTGACTTAAACCATTGCCAACGATGTGAATCAGGGGCTAAACACTAAACAACGTCGTGAGACAGAGGATTGAAATGAAAATACTATCGCTTGATGAGTGCCAGCGAGATTTAGCCGCTTTGGACGCGGCTGACAGGCTCACCGCCAACATGAAAGTAGAAATTGACCGCTTCAAAGAAATGGATACCAGCAAGCTCATGAAAAAAGCCATGGGAATGCTGATGAGTGGCAACTTGTCACTCGAAGCTTTAGGGCTTCCCGTCAATCTATTTGAGCAATTAGAGCAACTCGAAAAACTCAATGGAGTGGCGCGCAATAAGTACCGCGCTGTTGTTGTGGCCAACCAAGAGCAACTTGGTGATGTGGAAAGCGTCGAGGTGAAACATGGCTAAATATGAAAACCCTGTTCGTGGGTATATTGCTTGTCCTGTTTGCCAGTCTGCCGCCACCACTCACCAAGTGGGTGAGGGGCAATTGATCGCGTCTGGTGAGCCACCAAAAAACAGCCGTAACATTGGGCTGATGTATTACCGTTGCCCTGAGTGCGGTAACAGTTCGAATAGCAAAAAGGTTACGGAGTTCATCAAAGCGAATTCCGTTGCTGAGTTAACCGAACTTAAACCGAACCCAACCGAAACAGGTTCGGTTATTGAGTCGGATTTGATAACCGAGCCTAACCCTATCGATGCAAGTGAGTTAACCGAATTGGTGCAAATGGGTGAAGTCAGTAAAGACGCGGTTTCCAACCGAGAGATAACCGAAACGGTCGATGATGAAAAAACAGAAAAAACCCCAAGTAAATTCCCCTTTAAACGAGTAATCACGGGGTTAGCGTCGGTTATCTTTATCATTTGGGCGGTGTCTCAACTGCTACCGAAAGCCTCAGCTGAACAACCGCAAGGGGGTGAGCATGGAGCAAGTTAACGAAACCTTATCAGGTGAACAAGTTGAACTGGATGATTGGGGGGATTTTGGCTCCGTTATTCATCAGCTTGAAGAGCAAGAGAAAACCGAGAGCGATTTAGTTGGCTTAACCGAGCCAACCGAAACGGTAACCGAAGATAAAACGGAAGCTATGGCAGGCTTACTGAATATTTTGTTTGCCTTAACCGAGCAAGCGACCTCCATCATTTCGGGAGTTGAATTTGAGTTTGACGGTAAAGGTAAGCAAGCAGTGATGGATGCGGCTGAGCCTGTCTTTGCAAAACACGGTAGTACGCTTATGGGCGTGTTTGGGGATTACATCGAAGAGGCAACCTTATTGCTTGCGGTGCTTGGTTTGATTTATGCCTCTAAAAAGCAATTGGTCATGTTGCAACAATCAAAGGAGGTGGACGGTGAAAAAACCGAAGCCCCTAGCTCTACCGAACCCCGTTAACTCGAACCCGTCACATGATGCCGAACACACCATTTATGTGGCGGGAACAGGAGGAGGTAAAACCTCAGCCGTTAAGCATTTGGGGCTAGTCCCTAAAACGGCTCAAGCGGTCTTTTTTGACCCCTACACCAACTACGCAGGGAGTAAATTTCAAGGCCAAATGTGCCACGGCACTTCATCACGCTTAACCTTTGTCAAAACGCTCATTATGGCGCGTCGTCGCGGTGGCTCGTTTAAGCTGGCCTACATTCCAGCAAATGGGGCAACGGCAGACGAATTAGAGTTCTTTGCGTCGGTGGTGTGGTCGGTGGGTAACGGTCGGGCTAGCCAGCTCTATACCGTTATCGAAGAATTAGCGTCATGTGTTGAAACCTCGGGCAAGCTTCGAGGTCGTGCGGGTGAGCTGCTACGCGATGGCCGTCAATACGGTCTCGTTGTCCACACTGTTTTTCAACGCGGTCAAGAAGTACCCAAAACCGTGACGGAACAATCCAGCGTTTGGTGGGTGGGCGCGGTTAACTCAATGAGTGATGCGCACTGGATAGCGGATAAACGCGGGTTGGATGTGAATATCGTAGCGGGGCTAAAGTCTGCCAAGGTCAATAAGTAGCTCATTGGTAAGCCTATTGCTGAATATCTATTAGTTAGAGACGGTATAGGAAATATTGAGCACAAAGCTTTAAATTGTAGAGAGGGCAAGAAGTTAGCATTGAACTATAAGTAAGAAAAAACTCCCTCTCGCAGGGGAGGTTGAGGGAGCTGCCTAAAAATAAGGCATAGAGTAGGTATCAAACTTAACAGGCGTCATATACAAATACGCCTGTATGAAGCCATGAGAAGGTATCATCTTTTTTTGTTTGGCTAGTTAGCTTTAATTATTATTTTTTTTCGTCAATGCCTACATCGCATTTCAACCTATAGGTTACCCATCCAACCTATAGGTTACTTCTCCTTTCTTTTTTTGCCTCACTCCTATTTGATTAACCCTCAATTTGTTTATTCACAATCCAACGTCGAGAGACAGGGGAACTCATGAAAGCTCAACATAAAAACATGTTGATTGCTGTAGTACTGACCCCACTGGTGATTGCCATCATCAATAACGTATCAACGCTAGAAGCAGTCAAAGAACTCATTAACGGCAAGCGTGGCTGGTTTTAAGGAGAGTTAAACATGTCAGTAAAACCAATCAAACTTAATTCCATGGTCGGAGCTGCTTGGGGGCAAAAAGGCACACTACCTATCCCAGTTGGCCCTACTTATCAAGAGTTAGTGCTCGAAACTAACGCCAGTGCTGACGAGATTGAGCGCTTGTCAATTACGCTGAACGCTGAAGAAATCTATGTCTTAACAGGCAGTGAAATTCTGATGCTTGAGCGATACAAACAGCGCGCTCATACCGCAGGCCATTACGTGATCCCATTTAGTGATATTTCTGCTCGCACTAAAAACGGGGTGCGTTACACGGGTCTCGTCACCGAAGCGGGTGACAATATCCACTTGGACATTCAATTCAAAGCCAAAACCAGTGGCGATCCGTTATCGATTCAAGTTCATGCATGGGTGACGAACGCGCAGCCAGCACGAATCATCGTGCCAATGGTCAAGCGTGAAACCATGCCCGCGAACGCAGCTGGCGTTAACGAGTTTACGAGCTTGGTATCGAGCCCGTTAATCAGCCTGCGACGTGCGCACTTTATGCATGCGGGTATTACTAAGCTTGAAGTCGAGCGTGACTTTGTCAAAGAGTACGAAGCCAACAAGTTTATCAATGAAGCGAATGCGCATCGTAACGAACGCACACCTCAAGCGGGTTACTTCCACTTCGATCCGATTGTGCGCGGCTTTTCGATTGATGAGCTATTTCCAACACAGCATAACTCTAACTTGAAGTTCTCCGTCACAACAACGGACGTAGCAGGCTCAATTCCTATTTTGGTTGAATCGGTGAAAGTGGTTCGCCCTGACATGCTCGCGGGTCGAAGCTAAGGAGCCGATATGAGCTTTTTTGATGACCTCTTAGAGTTTGGGAGCGGTGCGCTTGATAGCGTAGGCGAAAATGCCGATTGGCTGTTTGGTGAGGATGGTAACTCGTCCAACCCCAACACCACGCAGCAACCTAACGCGCCCGTCGTTGATAATAACGGTAATGCTGTGACCACACCGCAAGGCGACTTACTCGCTGCGAAAGATAACACCCTGCTTTATATGGGCGGTGGTCTTGCCGTGTTACTGGTGGTGGTTCTTCTGGTTGTCCTACTGAAAGGTAAATAGTGATGCCATTACTTTTTATTGGCTTAGGCGGTCTTGGTCTTGGGTCTGCGCTGGGGTTTGGTGTGAGCAAGGGCATTAACAAAGCACTGACTGTAACCGCTGTTTTGGCCTTGTTATACCTTGCTTATAAATCGGGAGTATTTCGCTAATGCTGGGTTCATTAACCTCTTTAACGGGGGGCGGTGGCTTGACGGGTGGGTCTTCGGGGCCTGCTAAATCAGGTAACACATCTAACACCACCAATAACAGCGGCTTTACCACGGGCACCATCAGTTTAGGCAGTAATAACGGGATACCGTGGTGGGGCATTGCGCTCATCGCGCTTGTTGCGCTGTATGTTCTCACTCGAAAGTAACTTAATTCCTGAAATCTGGGATAACGCCAAGCCGAGGCTATGTAAAGCCCTTGGTGATTATCTTAAGCAGGCAGAAATTGAAGTAAAAGCGGGGCGTGAGTCCCTGTATCGAGTGGGTGACACCTACATGTTACTACGTGGTGAGCAGTCCCCAATAGGCTCTAAAGAGTTGGTAGTGGTGGCGTTAGCGGGTGACATGGCAGCGGGTACGCTCAGCGCGATTCATCACGGGGTGGCGAATGGATTTGAGTCCATTCGAGCCCACTTTAGCAAGCGCGGAGCCTATCGCTACATTCAGCGTAAGCTACAACTACCCGTTCGAGAGATAGAGACTGACAAGGACGAGTACGTATTACAAATAAGGTTTGAAGATATGGGCGGACGAAGTAGCTCAAAGAGTGATGCGAAAACCGTCACTACAACCACCAACAAAAGCAACAGCCAAGTGATTGGTGGTGATAACAATGGCTTTGCGCTGTCAGGGATTGAGAACTCTGACATTAATCTAAGCATGACCGACCATGGCGCAATGGCGGTGGCGGGTAAAACGGCCGAAGAGGCGTTTAACTTTGGCACTGACGCCTTAGATTTTGCGTCCGATACGGTGGACACTTCTTTTTCATTCGGTGAAAACGCCTTAGATAGCGCATTGGACGCTAATGAAAATGCGCTTAATGGTGCGTTTGGTTTTGGTGAGCGTGCGCTCGATGCGAATGCCAATCTCAGCGAGTACGCGATAGGGGCAAATTCTGACCTTAGCGAGCACGCGATTGATTCGATTAAATCCATGGCAGGCCAACAAACCGAAACCACCAAAGCTGCGATTGCCATGGCGAACGCCGCGAAAGGTCGAGAGCAGACGGGTGAGAACGAAAGCAATAACGAGCTGTTGAAAAATATCTCTTTGATGGTCGGTATTGTGGTGTCACTTATCACCATGGCGTACTTAGTGGCGGGGAAGAAATCATGAAGCAACACCAAACATTGAGCGCTAACGGGAGTGTTCGATTTAACGCAGGCCAAGCGGGTAAGTACCTCATTATTCGAGAAGCCAGTAATACCCTCATGCTTCGTGGTGATGCATTGCGTCCTGTAGAAATTGAACGCGGTGATACGGTCGATATTACGAAATTTGATGAGCTTGAGCTCATGAATCTGCATAGCGAATCTGTCACCGTTGAGTACCAAATATCCGATATTCCTATCGTGACTCGTGCGCAAAAGGTCTCGGTGGACAATCAAATTGTGGTCAGTGAAATATCGCGGCCTCTCACGATTGAATCCATGCCAGAAGTGGCACTGGCGGGAACGCCAACGGTGTCGATTACATCGATGCCAGCGATAGAAACCACCACCGCAAAAATGAACCTGTCCGATTTGCCTGATGCAAGTATGACAGGGAGCGTTATTTCTATTGATGCCAATGAAAAACGCACTGCGGTGATGCTACAAGCGGGTATCGATAATGTTGAGCCTGTGATTGTACAAGGCTGCTTGCGCTTGTATGCGGGCGGCATGTTGACCATTCCGTCAACGCAGGCGGTCACCATGACAGGCTTAACGGGTGATGTGGTGTACTGCGGGGAGGTGCTCTGATGCTGAGTTATGGAATGACGCAAGCCGTGGCTAAAGCGTCAACAGAGCGCGTTGGTGTGACGCGATACGCTACCAAATTAGAAGCCTCCGCAGGGCTTAATGAAAGCGGTGCATTAACGCCAAGCAGTATGTACAGCGTCTTTCGTGATGCAATGGCGTTTTACAAAGATGTGCATTACTCCGTCTTTGCGAGTAGCTCAAATGGGCAAAGCGTGAGCATAACCCTTCCTAACGATGTATTTAGCGCAGAGTTTTGCGTGAGTTGGTCTGGTGATGATGCTGTGATGGCAACGGTTCACGTTTATCAAGAAGACGGCTTAACAGTAGAGCAGAGTGAAATAGAGCTGCGCAACGGTGAGCCTGTGACTTGCAATCTGGGGCGACAAGCTGAAAGCATCACGATGAGCCTCCCACCAACGCCAAACAGCGAAAGCGGCTTTTTTAAAGTGTCCAATGCCATGGCGTATCGCGGTTATCGAAAAACTCTAGAAGATGATGCGCAGCTCT
Source organism: Vibrio sp. 10N.247.311.49 (assembly GCF_041467655.1). Lineage (NCBI taxonomy): Bacteria > Pseudomonadati > Pseudomonadota > Gammaproteobacteria > Vibrionales > Vibrionaceae > Vibrio > Vibrio sp. 10N.247.311.49. Next base: position 73,664 of record NZ_JBFSVA010000019.1, on the reverse strand, counting down.
TTGTGCTTACAGGAGGCCTTAATGGTAGTGCCATTGGGTATCAAAGTGGTGCGTTCGGGAATTTAACACCGACCGTCACCATAGAGGGCTACGAGTGCGTGCGACTCACGGCATTGAGCGGTGTGGTTAGACTCTCTTTCTCTGGTGATGTTTCTCTCAATGGTCGAACGGTTGTGATGTGGGTTAATGGGATCAGCTGCGACTTTGTGCTGTCTATTCAAGGCTCACTCTATACCGCCATGACGACAGACCCTAACGTGTACTCGATCGTTAGAGGCTCCCTAAGCGAAGAGTTGAACATTCAACTCCTTTTCCTTTAGGGCTTTGAGCCATGAGCATAAAAGCATTAGGCCTACTGTTAACCGGTTCTATTTTTCTAGGAGTGTATTTAATGAACAAGGAAACCATTAACAAAGCTGTGAGCCGCTTTGCGCTGTCAGCCAGAAGTGAAGCCCAAATGATGGGTGTACGCGGTGATTTAAAGCGAGTCGTTCGCCGCGCTATTGAGCTAACCCCGTTTGATTTTGGCATTACGTCAGGTAAGCGCACCGCAGAGGAACAGAACGCTCTATTCAAACAAGGAGCAAGCCAGTTAGACGGATACAGTAAAAAAAGCCGTCACCAATCGGGCTGCGCAGTTGATTTTGTTGTGTACGACGAAAACGGCAAAGTGACTTGGGGCTTTAGTTATTACGAACAAGTGAGTTGGGCATTCAAACAGGCAGCGGATGAGTTAGGTATTCCGATTGTATGGGGCGGTGATTGGGTGAGCTTTAAAGATGGCCCTCATGTTGAACTCGATAAACGGGTGTATCCATGATAGGCGCAATCGCCAACCTCATTACAGGCGGTATTGATGCGTATAAGCAGCACGGTATCAATAAGGCCAATAAGCTCAAACGACAAGATGAGATGGAGCAAGAAAAGCACATAGCAAAGGTAAGGCGTTTACAGTCGGGGGATGAGCAATCCGCTAACCTTGATGAACTCAGTATTAAACAGCGCAGTTGGAAAGATGAGTTTATCTTGTTAGTTGTTTTTATCCCGTTGATGTTGGCTTTTATCCCTGATTATGCAAGTTACGTAGCGCAGGGGTTTAGTTCACTCGAAGTGATACCTGATTATTACTGGTACGTCGTCTTTGCAGTGGTGATTGATACGTTAGGAATGCGGTCAATGTTGCGCTATTTGCTTGAGTTCTTCTCGCATAAATTTAAGGGGAAGTAAGCATTGGATGGCGCAATCATCAACGCATTGGTCAGCCTTACGGGTGAGGTAAATCCAGCCTTAACCGCATGGACAATTTACTTGTTAATTAAAATCACTCGTGAAATTTACAGTCACGATAAACGAATTTCAAAGCTCGAATGGGAGAATGACAATGGCTAAAGCAGGATTAAAAGCAAACGGCACATTAAAGAAAGGTTACCGTTTTGCAAGGGGTGGGAAAGTCGTTAAGGCTAAGAACACGACAACCAAGCGCAAAAAGCGTAAGTAACATTGATACCTAAACCTCTCTTTTTACTGTTCTTGTATCATGGTTTCCTGAAACCATGATACAAGAACAGTAAAAACACCAGACAAAAAGGTCGCTAACAAATAGCGGCCTTTTTTATTGTGTATTTCTGTGTGGTTAATTAGTTTTTTTCACTATGCCTTTAGTCATATAAAAAGTGATTCATTTGGTATGATTTTATCCACTTATCATTAGACTACTACAAGGCAACCTCCAATGCGGTTTGAATCGACATCTAACCCTTATGCCCAAGAGATACAGGAAACCACTCAAGAGCGAGCTAAGCGTCACAAAGAAGCTCGACAAGCTGAGTTAAAGTATTCAGCAAGCGATGAGAAGCGGTGGGCTGAAAACCGAGAGCGTGTACTAAGAGATAGAGAGGTCGCAGGGTTGGGAATGGTGACCCAAGAGGGAGGCGTATCTCAAACCCTCAGCGACTCTATTGGATTGCAGTGCTCGCTTGAAGATGAAATGTCTAAAAATCATCAACATGTTCTCATCACAGACCTTGAAGACGCTCATAAGCTCCTACATAACGTTTGGCTTGATGCCGGAAAAGATGCAGCAGCACTGGCTATGAGCATTAACTCTGTAAAGTCTTGGGCAAACCATACTGAGCCAATGTTTAATGCTGCGTCTATTGCCAAACAGTTTGGTGATATGGGAGTAAAGGCAGATTTGGTAGAGAGTAAGGGTAAAATGTTTGTGGCATTTTCTGGCACAGATAAGAATGGTAAAGTTTTGCAACATGCGCTTGTGAATGGCACTCGAATTAATATGAACGGGAAGAAGTATCCCCTCAATTCATTTAAATCGATGCAAGCAGGCTTTAGCCCTCAATCCAAAGCCGCAAACTTTAAAGGGGCGGGGGTATTAACGTTCGTCGTATCAGCCAGTATTGCGACCAGTGATTTAGTCTTTAAAGATGATTATCACCTAGTCGACTGGTTTGGGAATGTTGGCTCAGATATGTTCAAGTTTATGCTTCAGACAGCAGTTGGAGAGGTTGCATTATTTGCTACCGCTGCTTTAGGTTCGCCGATTTTAGTTGGTGCATTTTTTGTAACAGCCGCATATGTTCTAATTGAAATAACTTGGGGGGAATACAAAGTAGCTGACAAAATAGTAGGGGTACTTGAAGATGTCACACAAGATTAAATTACGCTTAGCTGGCGTTTTTGTTCTTTTATTCGGATTACTTTGTTGGGGTTATCCTTCTTATATAGTTTATAGGGACTATCTTGATCTGTTAAATCGGGCAGATACGGTACAAGTCTCCATTATTACTCTGTGGGTCCCTGTTGGCTTTTTAGGGGCTTTAGGGTGCGTTTTTTTTATGACACCGAAAGCTTTGGTATACGGAAAGAAGATTAATGAACTTTATTCTCAGAGAGCAATGCAATTAGCTAACAAAGCTTGTATTTATTTTGCATTAGCAGGGGTGGCGTTTGCTGTGGGTTGGACATATCACTCAATTGATTTGTTAGACAAGTATGGTTATGTCTATAGCCGAGATCTAACAAGAATCACTCCGACAGGGATACACCTTATGTACGTGAAAGCTCGATAGCTTAATTGGCAAGAATGGAAAAACAAAAAGCCCAACTCAATGAGTTGGGCTTTTTTTGTTGCTAGCAAATTTATTCAGATTTTCGCAATTGAATAAACATGCACTTGTATGGCAGGGGTGGAGAGATTCGAACTCCCAACACGCGGATTTGGAATGCCTTACTTATCAAGCTGTGGTCTTTTTGTGGCCGCTTTCTATTGTGGTTTGTTTTAAATCAATAGGTTAGGGTGTAACTAAAGCCATCATAGGATGGCTTTGACTTCAGTTGGGATTTGGCTTGGCGAGCATATTCGAACTTGCTTGTGCCTACCGAGATCTCCCTTTTCTATCTTAATTTGCCCTTTTGCGACCTTAAACTGTTTCGCAAGGTATTTCGCTAAGTGGGCGTTGGCTTTGCCATCTACTGGTGGAGCAGTTATGGCAATTTTGAGTTCCTCACCATGCAAGCCAACAATCTTGTCTCGGCTTGCTTTGGGTTGGATATAGAGCTTAAGAAGAATATCGTTTTCCTCGGCCCAAACCGCTTTTGGCATCGTCAAAGTACCTGATGTTCGTACTTGAATTATAGCTGATACCAAATAGGACCAATCATGTCGCCCATTAGGAAGTTCGCAAACTGTAGAACAATGAACAGAACCAGAACGCTTAAGTCGAAGCCACCCATATCCGGTAGGATACGGCGGATAGGCACTAGCATTGGTTCAGTCAGTTGATGGAATACGTACTCGATTGGACTACGACCTTGGCTTACCCAGCTTAGGATTGCACGGATAAGTAGAACCCAGAAGATCAAACCACCAGCCGCTTTGAGCAGAGACAGTGCACCAAAGATAAGGAAGCTAATATCGAAAACGGCAGCGCCGCCAGAGATAATCAGGTTTAGAGCAACGAACTTAAGTACACACAGCACATAAGCGAAAACAACGGTCGCTAGATCAAGGCTGCCGATTGATGGAATAACTCGGCGTAGTGGGGCAACAACCGGTTGTGTCGCTTTTACGATGAATTGTGAGAATGGGTTGTAGAAATCTGCACGTGATGCTTGTAGCCAGATACGCAAGATCACAACCATGATGTAAAGATCAAAAACGGTCGAGATCAGAAAGCTCATCGAGTTCATATTGTTTCCTTTTTCGGATTTACTTGTCGCTTAGATATAACCAGAGCGGCAAAATGCTTGTTTACCTTGATTGGTACTAAAACAGTTTTTCCATCTCTTCAGCTCGAGCAACCGCCGCTTGCATGGCTTTGGCTACGATGTCTGATAGTTGATGTTCGTTAAACGTGCGTAGTGCTTCTGCGGTCGTGCCGCCTTTGGATGTCACTTGTTCACGCAGTGTTGATAATTCAGTATCTTGGTTTGCTACCACCATCTCTGCCGCGCCTAATGCAGACTGCTGCACTAGCTTACGAGCGGTTTCTTGGTCAAAACCTTGCTTGATTGCTTCAGCTTGCATCGCTTCCATAAACAGGAAGAAGTAAGCCGGAGCACTCCCCGCCGCCGCAATGATGTTGTTGATACCAGATTCTTGTTCAACCCAGCTCACTTCACCTACAGCTTGCATCAGCTGAGATGCAAAGTCTTTATCATTTTGGCTGACCGTTGAATCGGCATAAAGACCGCTCATTCCTTTACCTAGCAGTGATGGCGTGTTTGGCATCACACGAACAAGGTTCAGTTGGCAGTTTAACATCTCATTGAGTCGATTCGCATTAATACCCGCAGCAATGGAGATAACCAGTTTGTTGCTAAAGTCGATGCTTTGTAAGGGTTTACATACATCAGCCATCATCTGTGGTTTCACTGATAACACAACAACGTCTGCTTTTTCAGCTGCGGCAATATTATCGCTGGTGGTATTGATGCCGTATTCTTGTTCTAACGGCAGCCTTCTGGTTTCTGAAGGTGCTGTCGCAGTAATCTTTTGCGCTGGGTAACCACTAGCAACTAAGCCAGCTACAATTGAGCGAACCATGTTTCCCGCCCCAATAAAGGCGATGTTCTTATGTACCATATATAAAATCCTGAGCGTGTCGCTGCGCGGATAAGGCGAAGCGGTATCAATACTTGTACTTGTCGTTACTTACTACGGCTATTTCGCGTAATCACGAGCGCCGAAAATAGCTGTTCCAATACGAACCATGGTGCTGCCAGCCTCAACTGCTGCATCCATATCACCACTCATCCCCATCGAAAGGGTATCAATGTCTGAATACTTCGCGGCTAGCTTGTCTTTAAGCTCTGCCAGTTGAGAAAATGCATTAAGCTGAGATTGATAGTCAGATACGTTTGCAGGAATCGACATCAATCCTCTTAAGGTGAGGTTGGGGAGCGATGAAATCAACTCCGCGAGTGCAAAAACTGTCTCTTCTGAGGTTCCAGATTTGGACTCTTCACCACTGGTGTTTACCTGAATCAACACTTGCAAAGGTGGAAGTTCGCTTGGTCGTTGATCATTAAGCCTTTGTGCGATCTTATCGCGATCGACGGAATGCACCCATTGAAAGCTTTCCGCGATTGGGCGGGTTTTATTGGATTGAATTGGACCAATAAAATGCCACTCTAAATTTAGGTTAGAATGTTGTTCTGAAAAGTGTTTTACTTTATCTACACCTTCTTGAACATAGTTTTCACCAAAGGCAACTTGGCCTCCGAGTGCGGCTTCTAGAATCGCATCAATAGGTTTAGTTTTGCTGACGGCTAAAAGTTGCACGGACTCTGGAGCTCGTCCGCACTTTTGCTCAGCACTACGAATCTGTGAGGTGATTTGTTCGATATTTTGTTGAATACTACTCATAGCTGACTTTACTTAAGGGAAAATAAATGGATATCACTGAGTTACTAGATTTTAGTGTAAAGCATAACGCGTCAGATCTACATCTTTCTGCGGGTGTATCTCCAATGGTACGTATAGATGGTGAAGTAAGGAAGCTTGGAATCCCAGCTTTGAGTCATGCTGATGTGCATCGTTTGGTTTTTGAGATCATGAGCGATTCACAACGCGGCGAGTTTGAAGAAAAACTGGAAGTCGACTTCTCTTTTGAATTACCCAATGTTGGTCGCTTTCGTGTTAATGCGTTTAACCAAGCCCGTGGCTGCTCAGCTGTCTTTCGAACTATCCCTGTCGAAATCCCGACTTTAGATCAGTTAGGTGCACCTGAGATCTTCGAAAGGATTGCTAACTACGAAAAAGGGTTAGTGCTCGTCACTGGTCCAACTGGCTCTGGTAAATCAACGACTCTTGCGGCGATGGTTGATTACGTAAATCGCAACCACAATAAGCATATTCTGACGATTGAAGACCCGATTGAATTCGTTCACACCAATAATAAATGCCTAGTCAACCAGCGTGAAGTTCACCGTGATACTCACAGTTTTAAAGCGGCACTGCGCAGTGCCTTACGTGAAGACCCAGACGTGATTCTGGTTGGTGAACTTCGTGACCAAGAGACGATTAGCTTAGCGTTAACCGCAGCAGAAACGGGTCACTTGGTCTTTGGTACTCTGCACACCAGTTCTGCGGCTAAAACGATCGACCGTATTATCGATGTGTTCCCAGGTAGCGATAAAGATATGGTTCGTTCGATGTTGTCTGAATCACTGCGCTCGGTGATAGCCCAGAAGCTGCTAAAGCGTGTTGGTGGTGGTCGTGTGGCGTGTCATGAAATCATGATGGCAACACCGGCGATCAGAAACTTGATTCGTGAAGATAAGGTCGCTCAGATGTACTCGATCATTCAAACGGGCGCAGCGCACGGCATGCAGACCATGGAACAAAATGCGAAGCAGCTGATGGCGCAGGGCTTGGTTGATTCGGAAGAGGTCGAGAAAAAGATCGAAATTGAAACCTCAATGTTTTAATCAAGGTGGACACAATGGAATTGAATCAAATCCTTGAGGGAATGCTTTCTCAAAAGGCATCGGATCTTTATATCACGGTTGATGCGCCAATCCTTTTTCGTGTGGATGGTGAATTACGCCCCCAAGGAGAGAAGCTGAATGCGGCTCAAGTTGCTCAATTACTTGATGCGATGATGGAACAAGACCGACGTGATGAATATCAGCAAACGCGTGAGGCTAATTTTGCGATTGTGCGTGACTTTGGTCGTTTTCGTGTCAGTGCATTCTTTCAGCGAGAGCTACCTGGAGCGGTCATTCGACGTATCGAGACTAACATCCCAACCTTTGAGCAACTAAAGCTTCCTGATGTACTACAGGACCTATCAATAGCTAAGCGCGGACTTGTGCTGGTGGTTGGTGCGACAGGCTCTGGTAAGTCGACCTCAATGGCTGCAATGACAGGCTATCGCAACACCAATCGCTCGGGACATATCTTGACGGTTGAAGACCCGATTGAATTTGTGCATGAACATAAAAAGTGCATCGTGACACAGCGTGAAGTTGGACTCGACACCGAGAGCTATGAAGTCGCGCTTAAGAACTCGCTACGCCAAGCACCAGACATGATCTTGATTGGCGAAATCCGTAGCCGTGAGACCATGGAATACGCGATGACCTTTGCTGAAACGGGTCACTTGTGTATGGCAACCTTGCACGCCAATAACGCTAACCAAGCGCTAGAGCGTATTCTTCATTTGGTGCCGAAAGAGCAGAAAGAACAGTTCTTGTTTGACCTATCGATGAACCTGCGTGGTGTCGTCGCTCAGCAACTCATTCGCGACAAGAATGGCAGCGGGCGTCATGGTGTATTCGAGATTCTGCTGAATAGCCCTCGTGTTTCTGACTTGATTCGTCGTGGTGAACTGCACGAACTGAAAGCAACCATGGCTAAATCGAAAGAGATAGGTATGCAGACCTTTGACCAAGCTTTGTATGATTTAGTGATAGCAGGCAAGATCAGCGAAGAGGATGCGTTCCACAGTGCCGATTCTGCTAATGACTTGCGCTTAATGCTCAAAACTAGACGTGGTGATGACGACTACGGAACTGGGGCGTTGGCTGGTGTGAAGATAGATATGGGGTGATAAAAAACGCCTGATTTGATTCTAGGTTAAAATCAGGCGTTCATCATATTCATCGTTCGACTGCGTCTGTATTATCAACGCTTCTTGTTCTTAGGCTCGCTGATTACGTCTGCGTCAGTCGAAGTATGATTCATATAACCTGCATTATTGGAGCTTGTCGAACTGCATGCTGATATTGCTAGAGCTACGAAGATTGCTAGAAAAATTTTCATGTGAACTCCCACTTACCTAATAATGAATTGCTTCGACATTACGTCGTAATATCATTATAGGATCACAAAGGAGTTTAATCTTTGAGCTCTTAATTTTCGTTATGAATATTGTGCTTCAAACCAGCTCTCTAAAATGACGACTGCAGACTGGTTATCGACATTGCCTTTGCTTAGCGCTTTATAGCCGCCCATTTCAAAAAGGTCGGCTCTTGCTTCTGTGGTCGAGAGTCTTTCATCATGTAGTTCAACATCGACACCAAATCGTCCTTTAAGGCGGTTAGCGAACTTCTTCGCTCTAGGTGTAATGGTTGCTAAGTCTTTACCATGAAGGTCGGTAGGAAGGCCGACTACAATCAGGTTCGGCTGCCACTCCTTAATTTGTTTTTCGATATCGTCCCAATTTGGGATGCCATCTTTGGCTTTAAAAGCTTTTAGAGGGCTTGCGGTGCCCGTGATTTCTTGTCCTATCGCACTGCCGATACTTTTTGTACCGTAGTCAAATGCCATAATTGTTCGTGACATGGGGTTTCCAAATTTATCTGTGTTTGAGAGTGTCTGTTTATTTTATTTAGCTGATTTGAACTAGGCGTGGCCAGCGTCTGCTGAAAGCTGAGCCGCATTTATTCCTAACATCTGCACGGCGACTTTCCAGCGGTCAGAAATCGGTGTATCGAAGATGACCTTCGGATCGGCTTCAACGGTTAACCATGAGTTCTCGGTCAGTTCGGTTTCCAGTTGTCCCGGTTCCCATCCTGCATACCCAAGTGCGACTAAATAATTCATCGGCTCATCTTCTGTGCCCAACACCATCAAGATATCTTTTGAAGTCGTCACCGAGATTTGATCTGTCATGTTGATGCTGGATTGATAGCTGCCTTTAGGTTTGTGCAAAATAAATCCACGGTCTTCTGCGACCGGTCCACCATTCAATACAGGCTTATCAAGACTTGCTTGGTTGGGTTTTGGCTGATCAGAATCAACCTCAACTTGCTTAAGCATGCTACCGACAGTGACATCAATAGGGGCGTTGATCATCAAACCCATCGCGCCTTCGTCATTGTGCTCACAAAGGTAAATCACCGAATTTTGAAAGTATGGGTCTTTCATTCCGGGCATAGCAACCAGAAAGTGGTTCGTTAAATTCATAGAGCCTCCTGCCAGTGTGTTCCCAGTAAAGGAAAAAGAGCGGCGTAAAGCCGCTCATTGTTCTTTGCCTAGATATTTCTGTGTTTTCGAATAGCTAAGGCTTTCTTTAGTTTAGGCTATTTAGCGTTAACGCGACGCTCAATTGCATCCATTAATTTACCTGTAACTGAAATATCAAAAGCGGCTTCAATTTCACGGATACAAGTAGGGCTAGTCACGTTAATTTCAGTCAGCTTGTCGCCGATAACATCAAGCCCAACAAAGATTAAGCCTTTCTCTTTCAGTGCTGGAGCAACTGCTCTTGCGATAACCCAGTCTGTTTCACTTAGAGGACGAGCTTCACCTGTACCGCCAGCAGCAAGGTTACCTCGAGTTTCCCCTTTTGCAGGAATACGCGCTAGACAGTAAGGCATTGGCTCACCGTCAACCACAAGAATACGCTTATCACCATTGCTGATGTCTGGAACAAAAGTTTGTGCCATTGCGTAGTTCTGACCGTGGTTGGTCAAGGTTTCAATAATAACTGATACGTTTGGATCGCCTTCTTTCACACGGAAGATAGACGCGCCGCCCATGCCATCAAGTGGTTTTAGAATCACGTCGCCGTGTTCTTCTCGGAACGCTTTAATTTTTTCAGCTTTACGAGTCACGATGGTGGTCGGTGTCAGTTCAGGGAACCATGCCGTGAACAACTTCTCGTTACAGTCACGTAGGCTTTGTGGTTTGTTGACGATCAGTGCGCCGTTCTCTTCAGCACGCTCAAGAATGTAAGTTGCGTAGATGTACTCAGTATCAAACGGAGGATCTTTACGCATTAGTACCGCATCTAAATCGGATAGCGCGATAGTCTGTTCTGATTTGAACTCGTACCAACCGTTTGGATCTTCTTTTAGTTCAACAACCTTAGTGTCAGCAATGGCTACGCCTTGATCTAAATGTAGATCATCCATTTCCATGTAATGGATTTCGTAACCACGACGCTGAGCTTCAAGCATCATGGCAAAGCTAGAGTCTTTTTTGATGTTAATGGATGAAATTGGATCCATTACGATGCCAAGTTTGATCATTTTTTTCTCCTAGCCTAGATCGCCAAAACGGACTTGTAAGGCAGTAATTGCGGTTAGAGCTGCTGTTTCGGTACGAAGTACACGTGGGCCGAGTAGCGTCTCTTCAAATTTGTATTGTTCTGTCATGCCGATTTCTTCAGCCGACAAGCCACCTTCAGGGCCGATCAATAGGCGTACCTTACTGATAGGTTCTGGAAGGGTATTAATTGAGTATTTTGCACGAGGATGTAAGTTCAGCTTTAATGCTTCACTCGGTTCGCTACACCACTCTTCAAGTTGCATGATAGGGCGAATGACTGGAACCGTATTGCGGCCACACTGTTCACACGCCGCGATAGCAATCTTTTGCCACTGTGCGAGTTTTTTCTCGAAGCGTTTTGTATCAAGCTTAACGCCACAGCGCTCTGAAATTAAAGGGGTAATGGTGTTCACACCAAGCTCAACCGATTTCTGAATCGTGAACTCCATTTTGTCGCCACGTGAAATCACTTGGCCTAAATGTAAGTCTAACGGAGATTCGCTGCTGCGTTCGATGCGTTCAGAAACATTAACGGTGACATTTTTCTTTGATACTTCGGCTATCGTCGCAGGGAATTCAGCGCCACTGCCATCAAATAGAAGGACTTCTTGGTCTTCTTTCATGCGAAGGACACGACCAACATGACCCGCGGCATCTTCGCCTAAAGCGAGTGAACCTAACTGATGAATGCGTTCTGGGTGATGAATACGAGGGATTCTCATGCTGGTAAACCTATAAATATGTTCATTTGGGTATTTTGTCTCTGCCTAACATGGATGCTTTTAGTTGAAAAAACAAGGGTAGAGCAAGAGTTTCAGGGGCAATTCTGAAACTCTTGTTTGAGATAGTTAGGAATGTTGATTGTACGAGCGACGTTATTTACAAGCAGGGTAAACAAATGGGTTGTGATTACCTTGGATGGCATAGATTCGCTCATCACGAGTACATTCCCACTTGTCGACAGGAAATTGCTTGTTCCACGCCATCATTAGGTTGGTTTGTTGCTTAGATAGTTTGAAACCATACTCTTGGCTCATGTAAAGGTAAGTACGCGCGATAGAGCCTTTTGCTCTGTCTGGCGGCATAACTTTACGCTGCTTGAAGTTGACCTGCATTTCGCACTGACCATAGCTCACGCCATCCATTCCATTCCACTGGCTGAAGTTGTAGTTCGAACGGTCACCATTTACTTCACCGATAGCTGGCGTTAGGTTGTGGAGATCGGCTTCCATGGACTTGAATACTTTGTCATTGCGAGTGCAGTTCTTGCGCCCGCCATCTTGCCAGCACTGACGCTGGTGGCCGAATTGCCAAGCTGGAACCACGTGTTCCCACTCAATTCGACTCGCTCGCTTTTGTTGTTTTCGGACTTGATAACCACAGCCGTCAAGGTCGGGAATCCCTTTCTTTTTGTCCTTCCATGTAATGTCACAACCACAATAAAATGAAGTCGGGTGGTCGAGATAAATCTTCACCGCTTCTCTTTTTGCTTTGGAGAATGAGCTCGGTGGTGCGGCGAAAACGCTTTGGGTTACCAGTAGGCCAAATACTATTGATAAGTAAAAAGACACAGGTAGGCCAAATGCTTTGATGGTGAGTTTTTGCATAGAAAAAGACTGATAAAAGTATGATAAACATCAGTCTAGCACTCAAAGGATGAGTTTCTCCATTACATTTCTATCATCAACTTAATCGAGTGTTGCTTTCTGAAATAAAAAGGATGGGGTTACCAAATCGAATAGGTGCGAGTCTAGGACTTTAGCTGAGCTGTGTGCCTGTGAAGGATAAGGTTTGATTGCACAGCTGGCAGCGATAGGTCGATTGATTTCGAAGCACTTTATTGTGTCGTCTGATTGATAATGGGTAAGTGGTGCACTCACATCGATATTCAAAGGTTTTCCCTTGAACTGAAGCTATTTCAAAGCTGTGAGTTGTTTTGGCTGGAACGTTGAATACCTTTTCCATCACGTATTTCCACTCGTTTCCGTGAGGCCTAACACGTCCGAAAACCTGATGCGTGATTAGGTGTGCGAGCTCATGCGGCACAACTTCGTTGATGAAGGCGTCTTCATTTTCAGAAAATAGTACGTGGTTGAGCTTAATTTCGTTGAGCTGAAGGTAGGCCTTTCCCGCTGCTTTACCTCTTAACTTGAAGGTGATAGTTGGGTGTGGAAATTCACGAGAGAAATGTTGATTTGCGATAGCTAGGCACTCGGCCAATTTCTTATTTGCTCGATGTTGTTGCGGGGTGTAAGACAAACGTTGTTAACTCCAAATAAAAGACCTCAGCGTTTAAGCCAAGGCCTCATCATAACATTGCTTTTTGATCTAGCGATGCTTTACACGTGATGTTTTTTCTTAATGATCTCGTGATAAGCGTGCCATGTACCATAACCAAGTAGCGGCATGGTGACGATCATTCCGATGCCGTAGGTGGCAAAACCCACCAGAATACCGGCACAAATAATACTTGCCCAAACCACCATTGCAGGAATGTTCGATTTCACGGCATTAAAGCTAGTGAAAATCGCACTCATCACATCAACGCGTCTCTCCATCATTAACGGAATTGAAAATGCTGAGATGCTAAATATGAGGCTTGCGATGACAAAACCAATCACAGAACCCGTAATTAAGAAGGGAGCGAACTCAGCCAATGGTGCGCCTTGCACTGAAGGGTAGAGCGCGTGCAATAACGCAGCGATACGCATCCAGAATATCATCGCAACCATCAACACAATCGCAAAGGCCCATTGGTGGGTCGAGTTGCGAGTGATGGCTTTCATTGAGTGCAGTAGGCTGGCGTTATGGCCTTTTTCTCTTTCCCAAGCTGCGTCATACAAGCCTAGGGCAAGAAACGGCCCTATCAGCATGTACACGATCAGGCTTGGCATCACGACTAAGTGTGTTCCTTGCCATTGGACAAGTTGAACAATCGCAATTGCCGCTCCCATAAAGCACAATCCGTAAAATGCGCTGATTAATGGCATTCTTACTAAGTCATGCAGAGCAAGCGACAACCAATGAAAGGGTGCGGAAATACTGATTTGGTTGCAAGGAATGGTGCGAGCGTAATCCTTATCGCTGACCTTGTGTTTTTTATCGTTCAGTTCGGATGGGTGCGCGGTACGAGGCATAGATCCCCCTAGTTAAATAACGTCCTAGTTATAATTCCATAAGGCTCATCGATGTGGCTTGTGTGAGAGTTATGGTGTTGAGCTAAATTGCTCTTTGTCATCCCAGTTATTGTTCTAGCGTGCATTTAACGAGCGTTATCAGACTGAATTAATTTAAGTTAAATGTGAGCTTGATCGCCTAGGAGTTACCTTAACTATTGTCAGTAGTGCTAGAAAACACAAATTATCAGCGGCTTTTTATACTAAGTGGTTAACGGTAAAGAAGGGCGTTAGGGAAGGGTATTGTGAGTGAAAGTTCGGTAAGTACATAAAAATAAAGCCCTTACTAAGCAGTAAGGGCTTTAAAGGAACACATCGCAGTGGCTAAATTATTTTAGGCCAGCGAAGTCCGCAAGGATTGCTGCTTTGTCAGTCGCTTCCCAAGGGAACTCTTCACGACCGAAGTGACCGTATGCAGCAGTTTGCTTGTAGATAGGCTGAAGAAGGTTCAGCATCTCTTGAAGGCCGTATGGACGTAGGTCGAAGTTTTGACGAACAGCTTCAATGATGATTTCGTGTGCTACTTTCTCAGTACCGAACGTTTCAACCATGATAGATGTTGGATCAGCAACACCGATAGCGTAAGACAGTTGAATCTCACAACGGTCAGCCATACCAGCAGCAACGATGTTTTTCGCAACGTAACGTGCTGCGTAAGCTGCAGAACGGTCAACTTTTGATGGATCTTTACCTGAGAATGCACCGCCACCGTGACGAGCTGCGCCGCCGTAGGTATCAACGATGATCTTACGACCAGTTAAACCACAGTCACCCATTGGGCCACCGATTACGAAACGGCCTGTTGGGTTGATGAAGAAGTTAGTATCTTTGTTGATCCACTCAGCAGGAAGTACTGGCTTGATGATTTCTTCCATTACTGCTTCGCGTAGGTCAGGCGTTGTTACTGAATCACAGTGTTGAGTAGAAAGAACAACAGCATCGATACCAACGATCTTACCTTGGTCGTATTGGAAAGTAACTTGAGATTTCGCATCTGGGCGAAGGAAGTCAAGCTTACCGCTCTTACGTACTTCAGCTTGCTTCTTAACAAGAAGGTGAGAGTAAGTAATTGGAGCTGGCATTAGGATAGGAGTTTCGTTAGTCGCGTAACCAAACATGATGCCTTGGTCGCCTGCGCCTTGCTCTTTAGGGTCTTCTTTATCAACACCTTGGTTGATGTCTGGAGACTGCTTACCAATTGTGTTTAAAACAGCACAAGAGTCAGCGTCAAAGCCCATGTCAGAATGAACGTAACCAATTTCACGTACTGTTTCACGAGTGATTTCTTCGATATCAACCCATGCAGACGTTGTTACTTCACCGCCAACCATAACCATGCCGGTTTTAACGTAAGTCTCACAAGCAACACGTGCTTTTGGATCTTGTTCCAAGATGGCATCAAGAACAGCATCAGAGATTTGGTCTGCAATTTTATCTGGATGGCCTTCTGAAACAGATTCAGAAGTGAATAGGTGCTTAGCCATGAGAGCTCCACTTTTAGTTTTTGGTGTAAATAGTTTATGGCGTCGCAAGCTAGGAAGCGCCGCCATTAAATACAGTATATTTTGTAGGTGTTTCTACATCTAGACGGCTATTCTAAATTCCAGCGGTCGAATTACAAGCTCTTTTTTATGATATGTCATAACTAATCGTTTGCGTATCGATCGAGATAAGCCACTGCCAAGTGATGTAAATGTTCGAAAATTGCGAAAAATGACCGTTAAAATGCCAGTAAAACGTTTGCAGTCGCAATAGTCGTTTGAGAGAATACCCGCGCTAATAAAAATGAAAACTTTAGCAATTATCTCTTTTTTAAATCGCTTATGTATCCAGGAGCAGACATGCCTTCTCGTAAAGATCTAGCCAATGCAATCCGCGCACTTAGCATGGACGGTGTTCAACAAGCAAATTCAGGCCACCCAGGCGCACCTATGGGCATGGCTGACATCGCTGAGGTTCTTTGGCGTGGCCACTTGAACCACAACCCAGCAAACCCAGAATGGGCTGACCGCGACCGTTTTATCCTGTCTAACGGCCACGGCTCAATGCTGATTTACTCTCTGCTTCACCTAGCAGGTTACGAGCTTTCAATTGAAGATCTTAAAAACTTCCGTCAACTGCACTCTAAGACTCCAGGTCACCCTGAGTACGGTTACGCTCCTGGTATCGAAACAACGACTGGTCCTCTAGGTCAAGGCATCACTAACGCTGTTGGTATGGCAATGGCTGAGAAAGCACTGGCGGCACAGTTCAACAAAGAAGGCCACGACATCGTAGACCACTACACTTATGCATTCATGGGTGATGGCTGTCTGATGGAAGGTATCTCTCACGAAGCATGTTCTCTAGCAGGTACGCTAGGTCTTGGTAAGCTGGTTGCTTTCTGGGATGACAACGGCATCTCTATCGATGGTGAAGTTGAAGGTTGGTTCTCTGACGATACACCTAAGCGTTTTGAAGCATACGGTTGGCACGTAATCCCAGCAGTAGATGGTCACGACTCTGATGCTATCAACGCAGCGATTGAAGCGGCTAAAGCGGATCCTCGTCCAACGCTTATCTGTACTAAAACTATCATCGGTTTTGGTTCTCCAAACAAAGCGGGTACGCATGACTGTCACGGTGCTCCACTAGGCGCTGATGAAATCACAGCAACTAAAGCAGCATTGGGTTGGGAACACGGTCCTTTCGAAATCCCAGCAGATATCGCAGCTGAGTGGAATGCGAAAGAAGCAGGCGCAGCGAAAGAAGCAGCGTGGAACGCGAAGTTTGACGCATACGCAGCGGCTTACCCAGAGCTAGCAGCTGAATTCAAACGTCGTACTAACGGCGAGCTACCCGCTGAGTGGGAAGAGAAAGCAAACGCAATCATTGCTGATCTTCAAGCTAACCCAGCAAACATCGCTTCACGTAAAGCATCTCAAAACGCACTAGAAGCGTTTGGTCAAATGCTTCCAGAATTCATGGGCGGCTCTGCTGACCTTGCGCCTTCTAACCTGACTATGTGGTCTGGTTCTAAGTCTCTTGAAGCAACTGACTTTTCTGGCAACTACATCCATTACGGTGTACGTGAATTCGGTATGACGGCTATCATGAACGGTATCGCTCTGCACGGTGGTTTCGTGCCATACGGCGCAACGTTCCTAATGTTCATGGAATACGCGCGTAACGCAATGCGTATGGCTGCTCTGATGAAAGTTCAGAACATCCAAGTTTACACGCACGATTCTATCGGCTTAGGCGAAGATGGCCCTACTCACCAACCGGTTGAGCAGATCGCTTCTCTACGTCTGACTCCAAACATGAGCACATGGCGTCCATGTGACCAAGTTGAATCTGCAGTGGCTTGGAAACTGGCTATTGAGCGTAAAGATGGTCCTTCATCTCTAATCTTCTCTCGTCAAAACCTTGCACAACAAGATCGTAATGCTGAGCAAGTTGCTAACATCGCTAAGGGTGGTTACATCCTGAAAGATTGTGAAGGCAAGCCAGAGCTAATCATCATTGCAACTGGTTCTGAAGTTGAGCTTGCAGTTGAAGCTGCTGCACAACTAACCGCTGAAGGTAAAGCTGTACGCGTAGTATCTATGCCTGCAACTGACGCATTCGACAAGCAAGACGCTGAATACCGTGAGTCTGTACTTCCATCTGATGTTACAGCGCGTATCGCAGTAGAAGCTGGCATCGCTGACTTCTGGTACAAATACGTTGGCTTCGGTGGCAAGATCATCGGTATGACAACGTTCGGCGAATCTGCACCAGCAGGTGAGCTATTCAAGATGTTCGGTTTCACTACTGAAAACGTAGTAAACACAGCGAAAGAGCTTCTTGCTTAATCATTGACTGATGGCCTGTGCTAACAGTTAAATGAAGGAAAAACCGAGCGCTGAGCTCGGTTTTTTGTATCTGGGATTTGTTTCTTCTAGGCTTATCTCTACAAGCAACAGATTAACCTGTCCTAACTAAACGGGGTTATTCAAGTAATGCCTTTTGGGTAGGATTCAGTTATCATCTGTTGCACGAAATTTTGGTTAGATGTACGGAAATATGCTAAAAGTCGCGATAAACGGATTTGGAAGAATAGGGCGTAATGTATTACGCGCTGTCTATGAAAGTGGCAAAAGCCAACAAATCAAAGTAGTAGCTGTTAATGAGCTTGCTCAGCCTGACGCTATGGCTCATCTATTGCAGTACGACACTAGTCACGGCCGCTTCGGCAAGAAAATCTCCAACGATCAAGAGCACATCTATGTCCATCACGGCATTGGTGCGGAAGATAAAGGTGAGTTCGATACCATTCGTATCTTACATCTTGCTGATATTGAGCTGTTGCCTTGGCGTGACCTAGAAGTGGATATTGTTCTCGACTGTACCGGTGTTTATGGTTGCCGAGATGACGGCCTAGCGCACATTGCTGCTGGGGCAAAAAAGGTACTGTTTTCTCACCCTGGTGCCAATGACCTCGATAACACCATTATCTATGGTGTGAATCACGATACCATTGAAGCGGGCCACCGAATCGTTTCCAATGGTTCATGCACCACCAACTGTATTGTTCCTATCATTAAGGTTCTTGATGACGCCTTTGGCATTGAGTCCGGTACTATTACAACTATTCACTCTTCAATGAATGATCAACAAGTTATCGATGCGTACCACAGCGATTTGCGTCGTACTCGAGCGGCAAGCCAATCGATCATTCCTGTCGATACCAAGTTGCATAAAGGTATTGAAAGAATCTTCCCGAAATTTTCCAACAAATTTGAAGCTATATCTGTGCGTGTGCCGACGGTAAACGTAACAGCGATGGATTTAAGTGTCACAATTAATGCAAATGTGAAAGTTAATGACGTAAATCAAACCATTGTTAATGCATCCCAGTGTACATTACACAATATAGTTGACTATACTGAAGCGCCGCTCGTTTCCATCGACTTTAATCACGATCCCCATAGCGCAATCGTTGATGGTTCACAAACTCGAGTGAGCAACGGCCACTTAGTTAAAATGCTAGTGTGGTGTGACAATGAATGGGGCTTTGCGAACCGAATGCTGGATACGGTTCTTGCAATGCAAGCTTCTGAAGGCAAGAAGTAAGACCTAGAAGCAAATGTGCGGATTATTTATTTTTTAGCTTGAAATAAATACTAAGAGTCCACATATTATTGGTAGTGAAAGAATTACCAGTTGAATAATTTATAGGCTTAGCAGGGTTGCTGAGTTTCCAAAACTTTATATTTATTTAAATTTGAGAGGACAAATCATGTCTGTGATCAAGATGACTGACCTGGAACTTGCAGGTAAACGCGTATTTATCCGTGCTGACCTAAACGTACCAGTAAAAGACGGTAAAGTAACTTCAGATGCACGTATCCTTGCATCTCTACCAACTATCAAACTTTGCCTAGAAGCTGGCGCAAAGGTAATGGTTACTTCTCACCTTGGTCGTCCTACTGAAGGCGAATACAACGAAGAGTTCTCTCTAGCTCCTGTAGTTAACTACCTAAACGACGCACTAGACTGCGAAGTTAAACTAGCTAAAGATTACGTAAACGGCCTAGAGCTAAACGCTGGTGAACTTGTTGTTCTTGAAAACGTTCGCTTTAACAAAGGCGAAAAGAAGAACGAAGAAGCGCTTTCTAAGCAATACGCTGCACTATGTGACATTTTCGTAATGGATGCATTCGGTACAGCTCACCGTGCTCAAGCTTCTACACACGGTGTTGGTACTTACGCTCCTGTAGCATGTGCTGGCCCTCTTCTAGCTGCTGAGCTTGAAGCGCTTGGTAAAGCAATGGACAACCCAGCTCGCCCACTAGTGGCTATCGTTGGTGGTTCTAAGGTTTCTACTAAACTAACCGTTCTAGAATCTCTTTCTAAAATTGCTGACCAGCTTGTTGTTGGTGGTGGTATCGCGAACACATTCATCGCTGCTGAAGGCCACAACGTAGGTAAGTCTCTATACGAAGCTGACCTAGTTGAAACGGCTCAAAAGCTAATGAAAGAGTGTGCTATCCCAGTAGCAACTGACGTTGCATGTGCTAAAGCATTCGACGAAAACGCAGAAGCTGAAATCAAGCACGTTTCTGAAGTTCAAGACGACGACATGATCTTCGACCTTGGTCCAGATTCAACTGCGGCACTAGCTGAAATCATCGGCAACGCGAAAACAATCCTTTGGAACGGCCCTGTAGGCGTATTCGAATTCAAGAACTTCGAAGCGGGTACAGCTGGTATCTCTAAAGCAATCGCTGAGTCTGCAGGTTTCTCTGTAGCAGGTGGTGGTGACACGCTAGCAGCTATCGATAAGTTCGGTATCAAAGCTGACGTTTCTTACATCTCTACTGGCGGTGGCGCTTTCCTTGAATTCGTTGAAGGTAAAGTACTTCCTGCAGTAGCAATGCTTGAAGAGCGTGCTAAAGCATAATTGATTTAGAAAGGCGAGATGTGAATCTCGCCTTTTAACGTTTGCTGCATATCACACTTTTTTGCTAGAATGGCATAAGTTGTGAGCAAACGATTGCAAGTTTTTAAACTTAAGTTTTTTAATCTTAAAACGATAGAATAAATAGGACTATTTCCATGTCTAAGATCTTCGATTTTGTAAAACCTGGTGTGATTTCTGGCGATGACGTACAGAAAGTATTTGAAGTAGCAAAAGAAAACAAATTTGCTCTTCCTGCTGTAAACGTTGTTGGTACTGACTCTGTAAACGCAGTACTAGAAGCAGCTGCTAAAGTTAAAGCTCCAGTAGTTGTTCAGTTCTCTAACGGCGGCGCTGCATTCTTCGCAGGTAAAGGCGTTAAACTTGAAGGTCAAGGCGCACAAGTTCTTGGCGCTGTAGCTGGTGCAAAATACGTACACGCTGTAGCTGAAGCTTACGGTGTTCCAGTTATCCTGCACACTGACCACGCTGCTAAGAAACTTCTTCCATGGATCGACGGTCTACTAGACGCTGGTGAAGAGTTCTTCGCACAAACTGGTAAGCCTCTATTCTCTTCTCACATGCTAGACCTTTCTGAAGAGTCTCTAGAAGAGAACATCGAAACATGTGCTAAGTACCTAGAGCGCATGGCTAAAATGAACATGACAATCGAGATCGAACTTGGTTGTACTGGTGGTGAAGAAGACGGCGTTGATAACTCTGATATGGACGCATCTGAGCTTTACACTTCTCCAGAAGACGTAGCATACGCTTACGAGAAACTAATGGCTGTTAGCCCACGTTTCACTATCGCTGCATCTTTCGGTAACGTACACGGTGTTTACCAAGCTGGTAACGTTGTACTTACTCCAACTATCCTACGTGACTCTCAAGCATACTGTGCAGAGAAGTTCGGTATCGCACCTAACGCTCTAAACTTCGTATTCCACGGTGGTTCTGGTTCTTCTGAAGCAGAAATCCAAGAGTCTATCGGCTACGGTGTTATCAAAATGAACATCGATACTGATACACAGTGGGCAACTTGGGACGGTATCCGTCAGTACTCTGCTGACAACTTCGATTTCCTACAAGGTCAAATCGGCAACCCAACTGGCGAAGCTGCTCCAAACAAGAAGTACTACGATCCACGCGTATGGCTACGTGCTGGTCAAGCTTCAATGGTTGCTCGTCTAGAGAAAGCATTTGCTGACCTTAACGCTGTAGACGTACTATAATTCTTTGAATTAAGTACTCTTTAAGTTTTAAAAACCCGCTCATTGAGCGGGTTTTTTTATATCTGATAAAAACTTGTACTAAATATGTGAAAAACCTAGCGTGCGGTGAATAAATTTCGTAGTCTTTTAGTTATCGGTATTTGTGTTTATCGGTAAGTTTTAATAATTCAAAAGCTTACATAAATATGACTTTGCAATCTGTCAAAGATAGGATATCGTGCCGAAAAACTGAACTTGGTTCAGTTTATAAAAAGGACTTGGCTTTAATTTACTTTTAACACAATGACTTAACGGTAATTACACTGTTTATTATATTGCAGAGTAAATGAGGCTTAAGGCAGTTTAGCCCATAGCATATTATATAGAGGATGCACATTATGGCTGATAGTTCGACAGCGATTGAGACTCCACTTGTGGATGGTTTGTCTCAAGCAGAGCAGTGGTTAACAAATAATTCAGATTTATTTATCCAATATGGCGTAAATATCATTTCAGCACTGATAATTCTATTTATTGGTAACCTTATTGTTAAAGCAGTAGCGAATAGCGTGTCTAAGGTTCTTCAGAAGAAGAAAATGGACCGAGCAGTTGTGGAGTTCGTCCATGGTTTAGTTCGTTACTTGTTGTTTGTGATTGTTTTAATTGCTGCACTTGGTCGTTTAGGTGTTCAAACGGCATCTGTAGTTGCTGTTATTGGTGCGGCTGGTTTAGCCGTTGGTCTTGCACTACAAGGCTCACTATCTAACTTTGCTGCTGGTGTACTTATCGTTGCATTCCGTCCATTTAAGTCTGGTGACTATGTGGAAATTGGTGGTGTGGCAGGTTCAGTTGATTCTATTCAAATCTTCCAAACGGTTCTAACAACGCCAGACAACAAAATGGTTGTAGTACCTAACGGTAGCGTTATCGGCAGCCCAATCACAAACTATTCTCGTCATGCGACGCGCCGTATTGATCTAATGATTGGTGTTTCTTACAACGCTGATCTTCAGAAGACAAAAGCGCTACTGACTAAGATCTGTGAATCTGATGAGCGTGTACTGAAAGAACCTGGCGTTCAAGTTGGTGTTCATACGCTTGCTGATTCTTCAGTTAACTTCGTTGTTCGTCCATGGGTTAGCACTGCTGACTACTGGAATGTTTATTTCGACCTGATGCAAGCAATCAAAGAAGGCTTGGATAACGAGGGTATCGAAATTCCATTCCCGCAAATGGATGTACACATGAATAAAGTAGAAGCTTAATTCCTAGTTAGTTTTTATAACTATAAGCTTTTATAAGGAAAGGCGGATAACTTAGATTATCCGCCTTTTTTGTTGGTTTCATGAAGCTAAATAGATTTACCAGTATTGCTCAATAAGTCCATCGGTAAGCACCGTTGCTATGGCGAACATCATGGTTGCGACTGCGATATCAATGCCTTTCTTAACCTTAGGTTTAGATAGCGTCGGGCCTAGTTTTGCAGCGCCTAATGACAAAGAATAGAACCAGACGAACGAAGCCAATATAGTCCCCATAGCAAATGCAATTCTGTCGTTGCCTTCAAATTGCCCACCAATGGATCCAAGAATTACCACGGTATCCAAATAGAGATGTGGGTTTAATACTGTTACTGCCAATGCCCCTAAAATAACGGTGCGCTTGCCACGCGCTAATATCTCACCTTTCGACTCATCACTGGTGCGCACTTTGAATGCACTGCGTAGTGAGAGCAAACCATACACAGTCAGAAAAGCGATGCCACCTAGTGTCACTGAGGTAAGCAGTAATTCATTTTGCGACAAGATCGCTCCGCCGCCAAAAATGCCTAATGAGATAAACAGAGTATCGAGCAGGCTACAAATCGTTGCTGTCGTTAAATGATGATTGCGTTTTATCCCTTGATTTAGGACGTACGCATTCTGAGCGCCAATAGGGATAATCATACTTGCCCCTAGACCAAAACCTTGTAATAAAACCCAAAAACTCATTTTAACCTCCACTTATTTAACGATATTTACGTGCTATATGGCGAAGATACTCTGACCCTTTAAATAAGTATAATTAATGATTTTAATCCATTATTAGAGTTGCTAATGTGGTGGTGAGTTAGCTTAAAAAGGAAGCAAATTGATGCGCGGATTGGATTATAAATGGATTGAAGCACTGGATGCTGTAGTAAAACAACGTAGCTTCGAAAGGGCTGCTGAGCAGTTATATATCTCCCAGTCGGCGGTATCTCAACGCATCAAACAGCTGGAAAAGTGGTTGGCTCAGCCAGCCTTGGTGAGAGAAAGCCCGCCTAGGCCAACGCCTGCGGGTAAAAAACTACTGGGCTTATATCGCCGTGTTCGTTTGTTAGAGCACGAGCTTGTGCCTGAGTTGATGAATGAAGAGGGTAATCAACCACTATCGATATCCATAGCCACCAACGCTGATAGTTTGGCGACATGGTTGCTACCAGCTTTGTCGGATGTGATTAAGTCTCGCCAAGTCGAGTTGAATCTCGCGATTCATGGTGAGTCGAGAACCATTGAAAAGATTAAAAGTGGCGAGGTGGCCGGTGCAATCAGTTTGGAGTCTCAAGCGATTCCTGGCTGCAGTGCTGACTATCTCGGTAGGATGGATTATGTGTGCGTGGCTAGCCCTGACTTTCATCAGCGTTACTTTGCAGAGGGCGTAAACTACGCCACCTTAAGCAAAGCACCTGCGGTTTCCTATGATCAATACGATGATCTGCATAAGAAGTTTCTGCATGATCATTTTAACGTCCCGAGAGACAGTGTGATCAATCATACAGTCGGCAGTTCAGAAGCATTTGTGCGCTTGGCATTATCGGGTGTAGCCTATTGCTTGATCCCCCGATTACAGATTATCGATGAGCTCGAGTCTGGTGCTCTGATTGATATTACCCCTGGCTTTCTGCTCTCTTATCGCATCTATTGGCACCATTGGCAGCTTGAGAGCGGAGTATTAAAAGAGGTATCCCAAGCAATATTGAGTTTTGCTCACAATCACTTACCTCAGTAAACTGTTGGTTTTTTCAGCGTCAAAGTTCTGTTAGAAGTGTGTGCTCTGGATTGGCTAAACGATAAATTGCTCTATGATGAAAGGACATTTGTTTAGCATAGGTCATACCTAATGAAGCTTGTACCAAAGATGTTAGCAACGTCTCTTACTCTTACTGCGGCGTTGAGTGCTGTGAGTTTTCCATCATTGGCTGACTCTCCATCCTTTCCTCATATTTCAACGACAGGCTATGGTGAAGTGATCGCTACACCTGATATGGCGACATTCTCTGTGAGAGTCGTGGAATCGACGATGACTGCTGAACAGGCTAAAAATACCGTTGATAAAGTCGTGACAGGCTTTCTAAACAAGCTACATCAAGCTGGTGTTGATGAGGCGAGTGTACACAGCTCTAACCTGTATTTATCTCCTCAATATCATTACCCGAAAGATGGCAAACCGGAACTGGTTGGCTACCGCGCCTCACGTAATGTGACCGTTCAAGTGACTGAGCTAGCTAATCTTAATGAGTACATGGATATTGCGATTGGAGAAGGCATTAATCAGATCGACAACATCCAACTGCAAGTTCGCGACCAAGCTAAGTATCAAGAGCAAGCGCGCTTAGAAGCCATTAAAGATGCGACATCAAAAGCTAAATCATTGGCGAGTGGTTTTGAGCGCGAGTTAGGTGATGTATGGCGCGTGGATTACAACGCCCAATCTTCTCAGCCAGTACTCATGCGTTCAATGGCGATGGATGCAAGAACAGAATCGAACTCTTATGAAGACTCAACGATCACCATTCGTGATCGCGTGAATGTGATCTACCAGATCGAAGAGTAATGACAGTGCTATAGAAGGTTTTGGATCATGACGACCTAATTACCTACGATAGGCCAAATGCTAAAAAGGCTCTCATGATGAGAGCCTTTTTTATGCATTTTGAGTGCGATGATTAGTGAAGAAGACGAGCACGGATTGTGCCTTCGATCTCTTTCAGTTTAAGCAGTGCTTCTTCAGAGCGATCGGCTTCTACATCGATAACGACATAACCCATATCAGCCGCAGTCTGTAGGTATTGACCCGCGATGTTGATCCCTTCCTCAGCGAAGATGGTGTTGATCTGAGTTAGGATGCCTGGGCGGTTTTCGTGAATGTGTAATAAACGAGACGTTCCAGTATGCAGTGGTAGTGATACCTCAGGGAAGTTAACACTTGATAGCGTAGAGCCGTTATCAGAGTATTTCGCTAGCTTACCAGCAACTTCAACACCAATGTTCTCTTGTGCTTCTTGAGTTGAACCACCCACGTGAGGCGTTAGGATCACGTTATCGAACTGCATTAATGGAGACTCAAACGGGTCTGCATTGGTTTTTGGTTCTGTTGGGAAAACATCAATAGCCGCACCTGCAAGGTGTCCAGACTCCAGAGCGCCACACAGAGCAGGAATATCGACTACCGTGCCACGAGCTGCGTTGATAAAGATAGAACCAGGCTTCATGCGCTCGAACTCTTCTTTACCCATCATGTCTTTTGTTTCGTTGGTTTCAGGTACATGCAAAGAGATTACGTCACACTTGTTCAGTAATTCCGTCATGGTATGAACTTGCGTTGCGTTACCCAGAGACAGTTTGTTTTCAATGTCGTAGAAGTAAACACGCATGCCAAGGTTTTCAGCAATAATACCCAGTTGAGTACCGATGTGACCGTAGCCAATAATACCTAAACGCTTACCACGGGCTTCGTAAGAGTTGTCGGCACTCTTTTTCCAGATGCCACGGTGTGCAAGCGCGTTCTTTTCTGGAATGCCACGTAGTAGCAATAGAACCTGACCAAGAACGAGCTCAGCAACGCTTCGAGTGTTTGAGAACGGTGCGTTGAACACAGGGATACCGCGTTTTGCTGCTGCTTGAAGGTTGACTTGGTTAGTACCAATACAGAAACAACCGACGGCAACCAGCTTTTCAGCTGCATCAATAACTTCTTGGGAGATATTAGTGCGAGAACGAATACCAATGAAATGAGCATCTTTTACTGCTTCAAGAAGTTCATCTTCCGGTAGCGAGCCTTTGTGGTACTCAATGTTTGTGTAACCAGCGGCTTGCAGTACTTCTACAGAAGAAGGGTGAAGACCTTCTAGAAGTAGAATTTTAATTTTTTCTTTTTCCAGTGAAACTTTGGCCATTGTTCTCGTCCTTAAAATGGAAAGGTTGGGCAAATGCGGCGCACGTGCTACAAAATGGCTGAAAGGGGAACAAATTCACCACTTTGTTAGGAGACAAACGTTTTCTCTGTGCGTCTTCTGAACAATAAAGTAACAAAAAAAAAATGTTTTGGGTAAGAAAATTACGGAATAAGACATAATTTTACAGCAATAAAGCAAAAAAAACGGCGCCCTAGGACACCGTATGTAATGAAGTAACAGAAAAACTCAATCTTCTATTATTTATTCTTCGATTTTTGCACCTTCAGGCGTGCCGGTGATAACCACATCAGCACCACGGTGAGCGAACAGACCAACCGTCACCACACCAGCTATACCATTGATGATATCTTCTAGTTGTTTCGGGTTTTCGATCGCCATGCCGTACACATCTAGGATCACGTTGCCGTTATCGGTTGTGCAGCCTTCGCGGTAAACTGGGTCACCACCAAGCTTAACCAACTCACGTGCCACGTATGAACGTGCCATTGGGATTACTTCAACAGGCAGTGGGAATTTACCCAACACATCAACTGCTTTAGTACCGTCAACAATACACACAAACTTATCAGAGATAGCCGCTACGATTTTTTCACGAGTCAAAGCAGCGCCGCCGCCTTTGATCATATCGCGAGTTGGGTTGATTTCATCTGCGCCATCAACATAGATGTCTAGCTTAGCGACATCGTTACACTCATACACTTTGATCTCTAGCTCTTCTAGTCGCTGCGTTGAAGCAACAGAGCTTGAAACCGCACCTTTGATTTTGTCTTTCATTGTGCCTAGTGCGTCGATGAAGTGATTTACTGTAGAGCCAGTACCTACACCTACAATGCTGCCTTCTTCAACATATTGAAGTGCTGCCCAGCCAGCTGCTTTTTTCATTTCATCTTGAGTCATGCCATTCTCCTGAATAAGGTCTTGCGCTTTGAATTGATCGTTTGCGTAATGATGAAGTTAACGTTTAGATATTGAGTTAACGTTTCTATATCGAGGTTAACGTTTGCGGCGCGATTATAGCGCTTTAATGGTTGCTTTCCCATTGCCAAGTTTTACTCGGAGTCACGATTTTAGGTAACGGAATGTCCCATTCTTCAATCGGTAGCGTATCAACATGTTGGCAATCATGAGCCAAACCAATAGGAGCTGCACCTTCGCCCGTCTCGAACCACTTTGCCAAGGTGCGATCGTAATATCCGCCGCCCATACCTAAACGATGGCCATGGGAGTCAAAGCCGACAAGGGGCGTAAGAATAAGGTCGAGTTGCTGACAAGGTTTAACCAGCATTTGATTGAGCTGAGGTTCGACAATACCGTACTTATTCAAGACCGTCGGTGTGGTTGGCGAGTAGTGTAAAAACAGCAGGTGCCCAGCAGAGAAGGGGTGCAATACTGGTAAATAAGTTTGCTTACCTTGCGCCCATAACCATTCGATTAAAGGCTGAGTATCGAGTTCGCCATCGATAGAGATATAGAGGGCAATATGCTGAGCAGACTGAATTTCATCAAGCTGCATGCACTGCTTAACTAAGTCGATACCGGATTGAGTTTGTTGGTCGCCAGATAAGGCATTGCGTTTGATACGGATCTGTTTGCGAAATTCGCTGCGTGTGAGCGTCTTCATAAGAAGGGATACCCCAAAGTGCCGTTGAGAATAGATGGCCCTTGAACCAGCGAGTTCAAGGCGGATCAGCAATGATTACCGTAGGCTTCTCGGTCGGGCCGAGCATGCTCAATAGCACTCAAGTACTAACCCTTAGGGATTGCTTATCGGCTCGGGGACGTGAATCCTCTGACAAACACTCCAGGGTAAATTTTGTGTACGCTATTGCTGTCCGTGCTTAACTTTACTGAGGACATCTGAAAGTGATGTCGTGAGCTGTTCCATTCGCTCGGTCAGTGCGTTTTGTTCATCATTTGCTTCAAACTTCTTGGTTTGTAATTCGTAGCAAATATTCAGAGCTGCGATAGTCAGCAGCTTCACTTCATTGGTTACCTTAGTACGTTCAGCCATCTCTTTCAATCGATTATCAAGATCGGCCGCCGCTGCAATCAATGACTCTTCTTGCCCTGGTGGACAATTCACTCGAGTCAGTTTTCCTAATATTTCAACGTCTACCGCTTGATTACTCATGATGGATGAACTCTTTAACGCGCTATTTTAAGGCTGTTGCCCTTCGCCATTTTTTGAGAAAGAAAAAGTGCAAGTACCGATGAGGAAGCAATCTCCTCTGAGGGAGAAACTATAGGTAAACCGCTATTAAGATTCAAGCTTTTCAGAGTGACTGTTTGTAAATGAGAGCTTGAGCACACAGTAATTCAGCAAATTGAACAATTGGTAGTCAGTCATCCTTCAATTGCTGGGGATCGATGCTTACCAGAATTGGGGTGAAGTGGTACGATTATACTATCGATATAAAGAATAACTGAGCGAGCTATCTGATGAGCGAAACTACTTTACCTGACTACCTAACGGTTGCGACTGAACTTCAATCGGCAAGTCTAGCCGTAACCCCTGCTGAGATGCACGGTTTATTAACGGGTATGTTAAGCGGAGGCTTAAGCCTTGCAGATAAAAGCTGGCAACCACTGATCTTCGATTACACCAATGAAGGCATGGGTTGGCCAGATCGCGCATTAACGCTAGCGGAAGCGACACTGAAAGTAACGACCAGTGAAATCACAGGTTCGGGTATGGAATTGTCTATGTTGCTGCCTGACGAAGACGCAAGCGCAAGCCTATTTGACTTGGCTGATGGTGTGTCTGATTGGATTAACCATTTCATTACTGGTCTAGGCTTGGTTGGCGCTCAATTGAACAAAGCGTCTGACAGTACAAAAGAAGCATTAGCTGATCTAGAAGAGATGGCTAAGCTAGGCATTGACGAAGAAGATGATCTGGAAGAGCAAGCGCAGCTTCTAGAGCACGTTATTGAGCACGTAAAAGCGTGTGCACTAACGATTCATGCTGAATTTGGTGCTCGCCCATCTGAAGATGCGGCGCCTACCATTCATTAATTCGTTGGCCGGTTTGAGGTTATGATGGCTCAGTATGATGTTGTAATTGCTGGTGGCGCAATGGCAGGGGCAACCTTAGCCCTTGCTTTGAATCACCTAAGCCAAGGTTCACTGTCGATTGCGGTAGTGGAGCCTTATCAGGTTGATCATCAAGCTCACCCTGGGTTTGATTCTCGTTCGATTGCTTTGTCCTATGGCACAGTGCAGATCCTGGATTCTTTGCGCTTATGGCAATCTATCGCTCCGGTCGCGACCCCGATTAAAGATATCCATGTTTCGGATCGCGGGCATGCCGGAATGACAGACATCTACAGTGAAGAGCTTGCTGTAGATGCGCTTGGCTACGTGGTCGAGTTAGCAGATGTGGGTCGAATCTATCAGCAGAAACTTGAATCAGAAGCGGCAATTACCATGCTTTGTCCTGAGTCTGTTAGTAAAGTTGAACGTGAAGAAGCGTTGACGACGATTGAACTGACAAGTGGGCAAACAGTAACCACTAAGTTACTGGTTGCTGCTGACGGTGCAATCTCAACCTGTTGCCAACAGCTCAATATCTCATTGAGTGAGCATGACTTTGAGCAAGTCGCTGTGATTGCCAATATTGTGGCGAGTGAACCTCACCAAGGTCGCGCATTTGAGCGTTTTACCCATCATGGGCCAGTTGCTCTATTACCGATGAGTGACAACCGTTTATCGCTGGTTTGGTGTTTAACACCAGAGCAAGCACAAAAAGTGATGACGCTAAACGACAATGAATTTCTTGAGCAATTGCAGAATGACTTTGGCTGGCGACTTGGCCGATTAGAGAAGGTCGGCAAGCGCGCGAGTTACCCTCTGATTCTTCGTCACCGACAGCAAAATATCTCTCATCGATTTGCCATTGTTGGTAATGCTGCTCAAACGCTTCACCCAATTGCGGGGCAAGGCTTTAACCTAGGTATCCGAGATGTGGCTTCCTTGGCAGAAGAGTTGTGTACCCAGTTAGATGATGTAGGTCGTTACCGTGGTCTTGTTAACTTTAGAAAGCGTAGAGAACAAGACCGAGACGCAACGATCACGTTGACTTCAAGCCTAGTTCACCTGTTCTCAAACGATTATATGACCGCTCGCATTGGGCGTAATCTTGGGTTAGCCGTAATAGATAACCTTCCACCACTTAAAGGTCCACTTTTGCGTCATACGCTTGGCCTAGTAGAAAGATAAGGTAATAAATAATGATGCAAAGTGTTGATATCGCGATTGTTGGTGGTGGCATGGTTGGCCTAGCGCTTGCTGCTGCCCTAAAAGACAGTGACCTAAGAATCGCTGTCATTGAAGGCAGAGCGCCTAGTGAAGGGCTGAGTGAGCTGCCTGATGTGCGTGTATCCGCGCTGAGTCGTTCTAGTGAAGTGATTCTTCGTAACCTAGGTGCATGGCAAGGTATCGAACAAAGACGCGCTGCACCGTATCAAGCGATGGAAGTGTGGGAACAAGACAGTTTCGCTCGTATTGAGTTTGACTCGACACGCTTGGCTCAGCCTAATCTTGGTCATATCGTTGAAAACCGTGTGATTCAATTAGCGCTGCTTGATCAGGTTAAGAAACAAGACAACGTCAGCCTGTATATGCCCGCAACGTGTAAAACGATGGCGATTGGTGAAAGTGAAGCTTGGTTAACATTGGACAATGGTCAAGCACTGACAGCTAAGTTAGTTGTTGGAGCAGACGGCGCAAACTCTTGGGTTCGTAAGCAGCAAGATATCCCATTAACACATTGGGATTACGGACACAGTGCGATTGTCGCGAACATCAAAACCACAGAGCCGCACCACAGCGTTGCTCGTCAAATCTTCACGCCTCAAGGCCCATTGGCATTCCTACCAATGCAACCAAGCAACATGAGCTCGATTGTTTGGTCTACGGAACCAAATCGTGCCGAGAACCTCGTATCAATGTCGGATGCTGAATTCAACAAGCAGTTAACAGCTGAGTTCGATGCAAAGCTGGGCTTATGTGAAGTGGTTGGTGACCGTTTTGCCTTCCCACTGCGCATGCGTTATGCGCGTGACTTTGCGGTAGAGCGTGTGGCTTTGGTTGGTGATGCTGCTCATACCATTCACCCATTAGCAGGGCAGGGCGTGAACCTTGGCCTATTAGACGCAGCAAGCCTAGCGCAAGAGCTGTTAAAGCTATGGTCTGCGGGTGAAGACATTGGCACCAAGCGTAATCTTCGCGGCTACGAGCGCTGGAGAAAAGCAGAGGCGGCGAAAATGATTGCTTCAATGCAGGGCTTTAAAGATCTGTTTGAAGGCGATAACCCAGCTAAGAAGCTGATTCGTGGCATTGGTATGAAGCTTGCGGGCCAATTACCGGGTGCGAAAGATGAGATCATGAAGCGCGCACTGGGTTTGTCTGGCAATCTTCCTGACTTAGCTAAGCGTCCAGTGACTCATCGATAATGACATAGTGTTCTGGTGGTATATCGAATCATCATTGATACGAAAATTGGTACGAAAAAAGGGTTGGCATAATGCCAACCCTTTTTGTTTTTAATTCTGTAGATAATCAGGTCATGCGTACGCGCAGCGCAGTTTCATGATTTCACTATTTATTTCTTTCACTGTTTGAAAGTGACGTTTTTCTGCTCGGTCTGGTAGCACTAGCTTACCGTTATCAAACTCAAATTTTCCTACGCCGTAAATGTAGATTCGTCCTTTGAAAAGTCGACTTACATGTTTAGCAATCATACTCGGTGTATAGCGCTTAAACAGTCTCATTCTTAATTATCCTTATATTTACCTAGCCTGCATATTATAGAAAAACTCCGAGATAATAATTGTGATAAGCATGGAGTTATATGCAGTAGCGTTGACGTTAATTAGATATTTGTGCTGTTCTAAGCACTTTCTTCAGTAAATATCTATTTTTACGTGAGCTCCTCCCCAAAATAATACTGAGTAGTGAACTGCCGTGAACTTTTCTGTTCAGTATTAAGCAGTGATAATGTTACAAGTATAAGAATAGGCGGGATTTTTTTGTTTGTGTAATCAAATTGTAAATTTCGGACAAAAAAAAGCCCGTCTAAAACGGGCGAATAGTCACAGATGCATTACACAAAAGTGGATACTGATGTTACTCAGTGGATTCACTTGCACTGATTTGCTTAATAGCTAGTCAGTAAATTTACAATAACGCAAATTTAACTTTGTGACTACTTATGCTTTTATTTTGAGTAACTATTTATTAATGGTGTGTTCTTCTTATGACGAGGTTCACACTAAAAATGTACTCAATGAAATATTAAAATGAAGTTTGCGAAGCATGATCTAAACGATCATCGACTGATGTCCGCGACGGTCGGTGCACATAGCGCCATAAGATCATTGAGATCCAGCGCAACGCCAGCCATTCGGTCGCCGGAGCTAATGGTTACGGTCGAGTTGTTTTGAATGGAAGGATCAAAAATGATCGGCATGTGTCTCTTGAGAGCGAGCGGACCAACACAACCCACTTTAAAACCGGTGATCGCTTCAACATCAGCGAGCGACACGCAGGTCATTCGACGGCAATTCAGTACCGAGCGTACTTTCTTGGGGTCGACAGAGCGATCGCCAGCAGTACAGGCTAACGCATACTGGTTGCCCATATCCTTGAGCAGGATGCACTTCACCATTTGAGAGGCGTCGATGCCTCGCTCTTGTGCAGTTTCTTCAATGCTGGTGGTTGGCTTGCTTTGCATCAGCAGGCGATAATTCACCTGCTGTTGATCCAGCCATTGTGTAATCTGCGTTTCCACGTGGTTACTCGTCGTCAAGGCTGTACGGCAGTGGCAGGATATTCCATGTTTGATCAGGCTGCGCGGTCAGTCGCAGCTGAACATCGTCATCAAGGTTGTTTGGCAGTACCATCAAACCAATCGCTCGGTTATCAGCAAATTGATAGACGTTTAATAGTCGGCCTGCGCCACGCCAGTTCTCACCCACGCTACGCTCTAGTTCAATTGGGTTCTCTAGAGACAATACCTCTGCTGTCGTTCCTGAAACAATGCGCATCTCACGCTTGTTCATGCCACGGTACTTAGCACGAGCAACCGTTTCTTGACCTGTGTAACAGCCTTTTGAAAAGCTGATACCGCCAATCGCTTGCAGGTTAAGCGCTTGAGGGATGTGCTCGTTTTGCTCTGCTTTCGATAGGTTAGGCTGAGCATCAAGAATTTCATGATATTGCCAAAGTGTTTCTGATACTTTCTCCGCAGCGCTGTTTGATACCAAGGCTTCAGCGGCTTCTTCTGTCACAAGTAGAGCCCAGCGGTTATCTGCAACTTGAACCGCTGTACCACCAGAGATAGCACGCACATTACCTTGGCTTTCTGAAATAGAATCAATGTATTGATTAGCTGACGAACCCATCACACCGATAACAACGTCAGACGTTTGCTCGATATCGACCTTAGAGAACACCGCGTACTTCTTGATTTCAACGAGCTCGACTTCAATCGCTGATTTAGGTTGCATGAGTGCGTAGCCACCGTTGTGGTGGAACAAACGAAAGATACTCCATACCTTTCCTTTTGCATCACAGTGCGCGCCTAA
Source organism: Vibrio sp. 10N.247.311.49 (assembly GCF_041467655.1). NCBI lineage: Bacteria > Pseudomonadati > Pseudomonadota > Gammaproteobacteria > Vibrionales > Vibrionaceae > Vibrio > Vibrio sp. 10N.247.311.49. The sequence goes on along the minus strand of NZ_JBFSVA010000019.1, from coordinate 39,530 downwards.
TGTGGATTCATCATTAGGAAGAGTGACGACATCGCACGTTACTTGACCCTGTAGGTACGACTTTTTGTCATCGCCTATCATGGTAATTGCACTCCAGTCTGATACGTGTGTCATCATCAGTTCTGGAAGCGATTCATTTTGCGTATGAGCGAGTGGCTGAAATATGTTTTTCCAATCCATTTTATCTTTCCTAAGAATTTTATTTGGCTCTATGTTAATCCGGTTCTGTTTCTTTGTCAGCCTAGGTTTTTTTGTGAGCTTAGATAGGGACTGTGACTCACATAGTAGTTGCAGGGCGTATGACTTGTTACACTCCGAGAAAGAAAAATTATAGGTGAGGATAGCCAATGTACACTGCAGAGCAGAAAGCACGAATTAAATGGGGTTGCCGTCGCGGCATGTTAGAACTTGATGTAGTCATCATGCCATTTTTCGAAGAGTGTTTTGATTCATTGCAAGAGCAGGAACAGCGCGAGTTTGTTTCTCTATTAGAGTGTGATGATCCAGATTTGTTTACTTGGGTAATGGGCCACGGACGCAGTGAAAACCTAGGCCATGCATCAATGGTTGATAAAATTGTCGCACACAACCTCAGCAAGGTTCGTTAAGCTTCAGCTTAACCCTTCGTATTCCGCATTATTTGCAAAAGGCACTATTTTTGGGTGCCTTTTGTTTTTCATCGTCCTGTCTTCTATTCCACTTGCCGCCAGCCTTTATTGCTTAGCTTTAATGATCCGCTTGTTCAGAAACAATCATGTGATTCTAAATAGTGTCTATGGGTGTTTTGATTACAGAGAGGATGGTGATATTCGACTCAATGACCGAACTTACCGACTCAAGTCCGTTGATAAGATCTGGGCGCAGTTCTTCGTTAAATTGCAGTTTGAATGTGGGCACTCGGTACTGCTTTGGCGGGACAGCTGTTGCGAGCGAGAATATCGCCATTTTCTGGCGAACTTACAACGAGCGCGCTAGAGAAGCCAAACTATTCGATGAAAGAAAGTATTAGATAAAAGAAAGCGTTAGACAAAAGAAAAGGGAGCACTCGGCTCCCTTTCGTTTAATCATTTTCCGCTGACGGCTAATTCGCTAAGCACGTTTAACCAATTATTATGATTGGCGTTTCTCTGGCGTCAGAATCGTTGGGCCACTGTCTTCTGCAAGTTCAGGGTAATCCAACGTGTAGTGGAGGCCGCGGCTCTCTTTACGTTGCATTGCACAACGAACCATTAGCTCTGCCACTTGTAGCAAGTTACGCAGTTCTAATAGGTTATTCGAAACCTTGAAGTAGCTGTAGTACTCATGAGTTTCTTGTTGCAGCATCTGAATGCGACGCAATGCTCGCTCTAGTCGTTTATCCGTTCGAACAATGCCCATGTAATCCCACATGAATAGGCGCAGTTCGTGCCAGTTGTGTTGAATGATAACTTCTTCATCACTGTTGGTGACCTGGCTTTCATCCCATGCTGGCAGTTCAGCGCACAGTTGAGATTGGTCGATGTTCTCAACGATATCTTTTGCTGCTGCCCATGCGTAAACCACACACTCAAGCAGTGAGTTAGAAGCCATTCGGTTTGCACCGTGTAAGCCGGTGTAGCTCACTTCGCCAATCGCATACAAGTTCGTTAGGTCGGTTTGACCCTGCTTATTCACCATGACACCACCACACGTGTAGTGAGCGGCTGGTACGATAGGGATCGGCTCTTTGGTCATGTCGATGCCCAAGTCCATCAAGCGAGTATGGATCATCGGGAAGTGCGCTGTGATGAATTCTTCAGGCTTGTGGCTGATATCAACATACATACAGTCGGCACCTAAGCGCTTCATTTCGAAGTCAATTGCACGAGCAACCACATCACGTGGCGCCAGTTCACCGCGCTCATCGAAGTCCTTCATAAAGCGAGAACCATCTGGACGACGCAAGTAAGCACCTTCACCACGCAGTGCTTCCGTTAGTAGGAAGTTACGCGCTTCTGGGTGGAATAAACAAGTTGGGTGGAACTGGTTGAACTCAAGGTTTGCCACACGACAACCCGCACGCCAAGCGATAGCAATACCATCACCTGAAGAAACATCTGGGTTAGAGGTGTATTGGTAAACCTTTGAAGCGCCGCCTGTTGCTAATACAACAAACTTAGCGCGCACGGTTTCAACATGTTCTTGGTTACGGTTCCAAATGTAGGCACCGATCACCTTGTCTTTTGAACCACCAATCTTATCTTCCGTGATCAAATCCAGCGCATTGTGGCGCTCGAAGATCTCGATATTTGGGTGGTTGTTGACGTTATCTTGTAGTGAGGTTTGCATCGCCATGCCAGTTGCATCGGCAGCGTGCAGAATTCTGCGGTGACTGTGGCCACCCTCACGAGTGAGGTGATATTTTGGTTGGCCTTCTGTGCTGTTCTCATCTTTATCAAATGGAACACCACCATCAATCAGCCATTGCACACACTCTTTCGCATTTTCAGCAATGAATTGAACTGTATCTTCTTCGCATAACCCAGCCCCAGCGATTTGAGTATCCTCTACATGAGACTCAATACTGTCCGACTCATCGAACACCGCGGCGATACCACCTTGTGCGTAATACGTCGATCCTTCGCTGCGTGGTCCTTTGCTTAATACAATTACTTTTGCATGTTCTGCTACGCGTAAGGCTAATGACAAGCCTGCCGCACCACTTCCTACCACTAATACATCACACTGATGTTCACGGTTTGCGTTCATAAAACTTATTAAATCCCGGGCTATAGTCGAGTTGTCCACTCTCAATTGACTTTGTCTTGTTTTAGGAGTTTGGCTAAGACTGTTATAATCTCTCCAGAGTCATCCTTAAACGCTATGCAAAATCAATATATAGACAGCTATCTAGAAATATTTAATTGCTCAATACCATTGCTTTTGCTCAAGTTTCCCCAAATTGATAGGGATAGCTATTTTTATTACATCACATTGTGAAACAATAATGGCAAATAATTTTAAGAAAGTTGGAACTTTCGGTATTTGGCTTAGTCACAATAGTGCTCTTGTAGACGGTGGTGTCAATACTACATTTCGCATAATTAGTACCCATATCTGTGAAGGTGAGGGTTATAACAATAGGAGTACCCGCTCGAATGAACGAGCAGCTAACCGATCAAGTGTTGATTGAGCGAGTTCAGAGTGGAGATAAGCAGGCATTTAACTTACTAGTGGTTAAGTATCAAAACAAAGTTTGTAATCTTATCTCTCGATACGTGAATAATTCCGGTGATGTACCTGATGTAGCACAAGAAGCTTTTATTAAAGCTTACCGCGCGATACCTAACTTTCGTGGCGAGAGTGCCTTCTATACATGGTTATACCGAATTGCCGTGAACACCGCTAAAAATCATATCGTTGCCCAAAGCCGTAGGCCGCCAGCAACCGATGTAGATGCAGAAGATGCAGAATATTACGAAACAGGCAGCGCGTTAAAAGAAATATCGAACCCTGAGAACTTAACGCTGTCTAAAGAATTGAAACAAGTTGTTTTTGGAGCGATTGAAGCGCTACCAGAAGACTTAAAAACTGCAATGACGTTGCGAGAGCTCGAAGGTTTGAGCTACGAAGAGATTGCAGAAGTAATGGATTGCCCTGTAGGAACCGTACGTTCGCGTATTTTCCGAGCTCGTGAAGCGGTGGAAAAGAAAATCAAACCTCTTTTGCAACGCTAGAACTTGTAATAATTATGGTGAAAATAATGGCTGATAAAGAAAAGCTTTCGGCACTCATGGATGGTGAAACGATCGATAAAGCTCTCATTGTAGATCTAGAATCTGATCAAGAAAGCATGGATACTTGGCAGAGTTACCATTTAATTGGTGATGTTATGCGTGGGGATTCGCCAGAAACTCCAGAGTGGAACATTGCTAATAGTGTAGCGGCAGCGCTTGAGAACGAGCCTGCACATGGTTCAATGTCGAACCTGCACCAAGTGAATGTTGAACCTACTGTTGCTCCAATTGAAGAGCAACCTAAACCTCAGCAAGCGAAGCGTCAGCTTCCGGCGTGGTTACAACAGTTTGGACAAGTTGCCGTGGCAGCGTGTGTTTCATTAGCCGTTGTATTAGGTGTTCAACAATATGGTGGTAGCGACCCTGCAGCACCAGAGCAGTTGCCTGTACTCCAGACGATTCCATTTGCCGGTTCTGCGGAACCAGTAAGTTTAACGCGTGACTCTGTTGAGAAACCAACATCTGAAGCTAACTTGCAAGAGCAGCGCAAACGCGTTCATGCATTGTTAGAAGATTATGAGCTGCAGCTAAGATTAAACAGTGATGCATCGCCAATGCAAGATGCACATCTAGAATCGGACATTGAATGAAGAAAATCCTGGTCAGTGCACTGACACTGTTCAGCTTGATGTCTCCAACAGCCTTTGCAGAGGAAACCACTGCAAAGGCCTTGTTGCATCAAATGAACGAGGCCAGTCAGCATCTAAATTACGAACTCTCCTACATTTTGATAAAGAAGAGCAGTATTGAGCCTCTTGTTTATCGCCATGCGGTTAACGACGACCAACAACTTGCACACCTTGTTTATCTAAGCGGCCCTGTTCGTGAAGTCATTCGACGTGGCAACGAAGTTAGCTACATCGAGCCGGGTACAGAGCCATTTACGATTCAGTCAGGCAGCATGGTTGCGCCTGTTATTCCGATGATTAATCGAGATATCGAATCTCTGAATCAGTACTACGACTTTGTGAAAGTTGGTCGCTCTCGTGAAGCAGGTAGCACCACTCAAGTGCTGCGTGTCGTGCCGAAAGATGGCCTTCGCTACTCTTACGTGGTTTGGGTAGACGAAAAAACGAATCTTCCTTTGCGTGCCGACCTTTTGGATCGTGATGGCGAAGTGCTTGAACAGTACCGCACTATCTCTTACGTGGTGAACGATAAGATTGCTGAGGCTATGGGTGGCTTGAGCCAAGCTCAATTGCCGAAAGTTTTATCATTACCGGAAGGCTTAGTGAGTGAAACTAACTGGCAAGCGTCGTGGATTCCTGAAGGGTTTAAATCAAAAGAGCTTAGCCGCTATCAAATGGCTGCGACCGATAAAATGGTTGAAAGTCAGCTTTTCAGTGATGGACTGTTTAACTTTTCGGTTTATATCGCGGAAAAAGATGAGCATTCATTGAAAGGGCAGCTGGTGCGTCAAGGGCGTAGAACCTTGCACAGCTTAGTGATTGGCGATAAAGAGATCTCTGTGGTTGGTGACATTCCGCCGGCAACTGCAAAACGTATTGCTCAGTCAGTTACATTTAATAAATCGGTACAAGCGCAATGATGACCGCGCTGGCGACCGTTAGCTCGGTTGAACAAAAAGGTGAGCAATACTTTGTTCAATTGAGCTGCGAACAACAAACCAGTTGTAGCAGCTGTTCTTCTCAAAAAAACTGCGGTACGGGTATTGTGACCAAGGCTGTTGGCAATAAATCTTTGTTTTGGCAGCTTAAAACCAAAAGCTTAGTCAAAGCTGGACAAATCGTAGAAATTGGCTTTCCAGAAAAAAGCCTACTTCAGTCGGCGGCGATTGTTTATCTCATCCCACTTTTCATGTTGATGATTGGTGCTGGTTTTGGGCAACTCTTGTTACAACCCTTACTCCAGGGGGGCGAGGGCATTGTTATCTTAAGTGCAGCACTGTTTACTGCTGGTGGGATTGCCTTAGCGAAGCGGTTAGCCAAACCCATGGAAGACAAATCCAAGCAAGAAGTCGTCTTGATTCGAATCCTAGGTGAGTCTCTCGTCTAATTTATGATGCTTCTTGCCCTTAAATTGGGTAGAATCTGCCAACTTGATTGAAATGCCGCCACCAATGCTGACTGTAGATTGGACGCGTCGCGGCTTTCTTATTATCCCTATTCAAAGAGTTTAGTCACACCAAGCCTATGAAGCACATTCGTAATTTTTCGATTATCGCCCACATCGACCACGGTAAGTCGACCCTTTCTGACCGCTTAATCCAAGTTTGTGGAGGATTAAGTGAACGTGAGATGGCAGCTCAAGTCCTCGATTCTATGGATATAGAACGCGAGCGTGGTATTACAATTAAAGCGCAGAGTGTGACTTTAGATTACAAAGCTAAAGATGGTGAAACTTACCAACTTAACTTTATCGACACTCCTGGACACGTAGACTTCTCTTACGAAGTATCTCGTTCTCTAGCGGCTTGTGAAGGCGCACTACTTGTAGTGGATGCTGGCCAAGGTGTTGAAGCACAAACTCTAGCAAACTGTTACACAGCAATCGAAATGGAACTGGAAGTAGTGCCAATCTTGAACAAGATTGACCTACCAGCTGCTGAACCAGAACGTGTTGCTGAAGAAATCGAAGAGATCGTTGGCATCGATGCGATGGAAGCGACTCGCTGTTCTGCGAAAACAGGTTTGGGTGTTGATGATGTTCTAGAAAACATCGTGACGGCAATCCCGCCACCGGAAGGTGATCCTGAAGCGCCTCTACAAGCGTTGATCATTGACTCTTGGTTCGATAACTACCTTGGCGTAGTTTCTTTGGTTCGTATCAAAAACGGTAAGCTGAAGAAGAACGATAAGATCAAAGTAATGTCGACAGACCAAGTATGGGGTGTTGACCGTCTAGGTATCTTCACGCCTAAGCAAATCGATACTACAGAGCTAAATACTGGCGAAGTAGGTTGGGTTGTTTGTGGTATTAAAGACATCCTAGGTGCACCGGTTGGTGATACGTTGACGCTTGCAAAAGGCGGCAGCACTGAACGTCTACCTGGTTTCCAAAAAGTGAAGCCTCAGGTATACGCTGGTCTATTCCCTGTATCATCTGATGACTACGAAAACTTCCGTGACGCGTTAGGCAAATTAAGCCTGAACGATGCATCACTGTTCTTTGAACCAGAAAGTTCAGCAGCACTTGGTTTTGGTTTCCGTTGTGGCTTCTTAGGAATGCTTCACATGGAGATCATCCAAGAGCGTCTAGAGCGTGAATACGACCTAGACCTAATTACGACTGCACCAACAGTAGTATATGAAGTTGTAAAAACAGATAAAACGGTTCTGTACGTTGATAGCCCGGCTAAACTGCCAGCAGTTAATGACCTAGAAGAAATTCGCGAACCAATTGCACGCTGTAATATTCTGGTACCTTCTGATTACCTAGGTAACGTAATTACACTGTGTGTTGAGAAGCGTGGCGTACAAGTCGACATGGTTTACCACGGTAACCAAGTTGCTGTGACGTATGATCTTCCTATGGCAGAAGTCGTTCTAGACTTCTTCGACCGTCTGAAGTCAACGTCTCGCGGTTACGCATCATTGGATTACAACTTCCAACGCTACGAGCCATCAAACATGGTACGTGTCGACGTATTGCTGAATGGCGAAACCGTTGATGCATTAGCGATCATTACGCATAAAGATATTGCCCAGTCTCGTGGTCGTCTACTGGTAGAGAAGATGAAAGAATTCATCCCTCGTCAGATGTTCGATATCGCGATTCAAGCAGCGATTGGTAACCACATCATTGCTCGTTCTACAGTGAAACAACTGCGTAAGAACGTAATCGCAAAATGTTATGGTGGTGATATCAGTCGTAAGAAGAAACTTCTTAAGAAACAAAAAGAAGGTAAGAAGCGTATGAAGCAGATCGGTAACGTTGAACTGCCTCAAGAAGCTTTCCTTGCAATCCTTCATGTTGGAAAAGACTAACTTTATCCAGCATTAAACGAATAATTTAGAGTGAAAGAGTAGCTCGCTACTCTTTCACTTTCGTTATTTTTAAAGAAATGAAATTTAAGGGATATCAATGGCTAACACATTTTCGCTTATCTTAGTGATCGTAACTCTAGTAACCGGCATTGTATGGGCGTTGGAAAAGTTTGTGTGGGCGAAGAAGCGCCAGCAAAAGCTTGCTGACGTTGAAGCACAATCGAATGGCCTAGACGCTGAAATCAGCGCAAAAGTTACGGCTCAGCCTTGGTGGGTTGAGAACAGTGTGTCCATTTTCCCGGTAATTGCATTTGTTTTGATCTTGCGTTCATTCATCTATGAACCGTTTCAAATCCCTTCTGGCTCGATGATGCCAACCCTTTTGGTTGGTGATTTCATCTTGGTAGAGAAGTACGCGTACGGTCTGAAAGACCCAGTATGGCGAACTCAATTGGTAGAAACAGGCAAACCAGAACGCGGTGACTCAATCGTATTTAAGTATCCACCTCAGCCGAACATTGACTACATTAAGCGTGTTGTCGGTATGCCAGGTGATACGATTCGCTACAGCAGTCGTAAAGAGATCTGTATTCAGGCGAAGGGTACAAGTAGCTGTGAACCAGTGAAACTAAGTAACGTTGAAGAAAGTCAATTTATTCAAGATGGTGTGCCTCTGATTCAGCTGAACGAACAGCTTGGAGACGTAGAGCACCAGATTTTAGTTAACCCATTACGTCGTGATCGTGTGCAAGCATATCAGCCTCGCAATGGAGTTAATGAATGGGTCGTTCCAGAAGGCCAGTACTTTGTGATGGGTGATAACCGTGACAACAGTGCCGATAGCCGTTACTGGGGCTTTGTCCCTGAAGCAAACCTTGTTGGTAAGGCTGTTGCTATTTGGATCAGCTTCGAATTCGAACGCGGTTCAGACAGTATACTTCCAACATGGATTCCTACTGGTGTGCGTTTTAATCGCATCGGTGGGATTCATTAATCGATCACATAACACATCGAGAGAGCATGAATTCTCCAATTGATAAACTAGAGAGAAAGATTGGCTATCAGTTTAATGATGCCGATCTTATCCACTTGGCGCTGACTCACCGCAGCGCCGCAGGTAAACATAACGAACGTCTTGAGTTTCTGGGCGATTCAATTTTAAGTTTTGTTATCGCTGATGATCTTTACCACCGTTTTCCTAAGGTAAACGAAGGTGATATGAGCCGCATGCGCGCAACATTAGTACGTGGTCATACATTGGCAGAACTAGGTCGTGAATTCGAACTAGGAGATTACTTAAAATTAGGTCCAGGTGAGTTGAAGAGTGGCGGTTTCCGTCGTGATTCTATTCTAGCGGATGCGGTTGAAGCGGTCATCGGCGCTGTCTATTTAGATAGTGATACCGAGACGGTTCGCGGCATTATTTTAAGCTGGTACCAATCTCGCCTAGATGCTATTCAGCCTGGAGTATCTCAAAAAGATCCGAAAACTCGCCTACAAGAGTTTTTGCAAGGTCGAAGAAATCCTCTACCTGTCTACACAGTGACTAATATTAAAGGTGAAGCACACAACCAAGAGTTTACGGTTGAGTGTGAAGTGGCAGGTGTGGATAAACCTGTTATCGGTAAAGGCACTAGCCGCCGCAAGGCAGAACAAGCGGCTGCTGAAACAGCATTAGAGCAACTAAGCAATGTCTGATAACAACCAAGATTTCGATATCGATGCATTCTTTTCATCTGATAGCAAAAAAACAGGCCTACCGGAAAACCAACACTGTGGCTTCATCGCTATTGTCGGTCGCCCAAATGTAGGTAAGTCGACGCTTCTGAACCATATTCTGGGTCAGAAGATTTCTATTACATCACGTAAACCACAGACGACACGTCACCGTATTATGGGCGTTGAAACTGAGGGTGATTACCAAGCGATCTTTGTTGATACTCCTGGACTTCATATTGAAGAAAAGCGTGCCATCAACCGCTTGATGAACCGTGCGGCGAACAGCTCATTGAGTGATGTAAACCTAGTATTCTTCCTTGTCGATGGTACTCACTGGACTGACGACGATGAGATGGTTCTGAACAAACTGAAGAAGACTGACTTCCCAGTTGTACTTTGCATCAACAAAGTAGATAACGTTCAAGACCGTACTAACGTGATGCAGCACATGATGGAAGTCTCTAAGAAGATGGATTTCATTGATGTAGTGCCAATCTCAGCGAAGCAAGGTAAAAATATTGATGTACTGCGTAAGCACGTACGTGAACATTTACCTAAAGCGACACACCACTTCCCTGAAGAATACGTGACTGATCGCTCGCAACGTTTTATGGCCTCTGAAATTATCCGTGAAAAGCTGATGCGCTTTACGGGTGACGAGCTACCTTACTCGGTAACGGTTGAAATCGAACGTTTCGATTACAACCCAGATAACGATGGCTTCCACATCAATGCACTGATTCTTGTTGAGCGTACAGGCCAGAAGAAAATGGTGATTGGTAAAGCGGGCGAGAAGATCAAAACGATTGGTCGTGAAGCGCGTATCGATATGGAAGAGCTATTCGGCCGTAAGGTTTACCTAGAGACTTGGGTCAAGGTTAAATCTGGCTGGGCTGATGATGAGCGTGCACTTCGCTCGTTAGGCTACATCGACGATCTATAATATATTGAACGTCACTTTCTGAGATTAAGAAAGTTGAACTGAAGATAAATCCAAGAGAGAGTGCGAACTCTCTCTTTTTGTATCTGTAATAAGGGTAAGTGATTGAGCGAAGGGTTACAGCGATGCTTTGTGTTGCACCGTCGACCATACAGTGAGTCGAGCCTGATCTTGGACGTCTTCAGCGAAGAGTTCGGTCGGGTGACGTTGATGTCTAAAGGCGCTCGCAGCAAGCGTTCCAATTTGAAAGGTGCATTACAACCTTTTACGCCGCTATTGCTTAAGTGGTCTGGTAATGGTTCGATGAAAACCTTACGCCAAGCTGAACCCATCAGCTTGGGGCTCCCTCTCGCCGGTATTAATCTGTATTCAGGCATGTACGTGAACGAGCTTATCGGTCGGGTATTGATGGCGGAAGTACCGATGCCTGCACTTTTTCACGACTATCTTCATGCTTTAACAGAGCTGGCGCATAATGATAATCCTGAGCCAGCACTGCGTCGCTTTGAGCTGGCTCTATTATCTACTATGGGTTACGGCGTCGACTTTTTACACTGCGCGGGCACTGGCGAAGCGATTGATCCGAGCATGACTTATCGCTATCGAGAGCAGAAAGGTTTCATCGCTTCAGTACGTCGAGATAACCTGACTTTTATGGGCGATGAACTTATTGCAATCAGCGAACGTAGGTTTATCACTAAAGAGCAGTTAAAAGCGGCAAAACGCTTTACACGCATAGCCTTAAAGCCGTATCTTGGCGGCAAACCATTAAAAAGTAGAGAGCTATTTATGCCAACAATAGCCCTCTCCAGAGCACGGAGTATTGGAAAATGAGCTCAATCCTTTTAGGCGTTAATATCGACCATATTGCAACACTACGTAATGCACGTGGTACTAAATACCCAGATCCAGTACACGCAGCTGAAATCGCTGAACGTGCTGGTGCAGATGGCATTACTATTCACCTGCGTGAAGACCGTCGTCACATCGTTGATCGCGATGTGCGTATTCTGGCTGAAACACTTCAAACTCGCATGAACTTGGAGATGGCCGTAACGGACGAGATGGTTCAAATTGCACTCGATACTAATCCTGAGTTTGTTTGTCTGGTTCCTGAAAAACGTGAAGAGCTAACCACTGAAGGTGGCTTGGACGTAGTTGGTCAACTAGAGAAGATCAAAGCGGCGACACAAAAACTGTCTGCAGCAGGTATCAAGGTATCTCTGTTTATCGATGCTGACCGTGAGCAAATCGATGCTGCAAAAGCGTGTGGCGCACCGTTCATTGAACTGCACACGGGTCACTATGCTGATGCTAAGACAGAAGAAGATCAACAAGACGAGCTTAAGAAGATCGCAGCAGGCGCAAGCTATGCAGATGACTTAGGTATCACAGTCAATGCGGGTCATGGTCTGACTTACCACAACGTAGCACCGATTGCGGCACTTCCAGAGATCTACGAGCTGAACATCGGTCACTCGATCATGGGACGTGCAGTGTTTGATGGCTTAAACAAAGCCGTTGCAGACATGAAAGCAATCATGGAAACAGCACGTAACAACGCTTAGTTCGGCAAGTCGTCGGCACTAAGCGATGTACAGTTAATCATTAGACAGAAGTTAAGTAGTAGAGGAAACATGGCAGTTGTTGGATTAGGTACAGATATCGCAGAAATCGAACGTGTCGAGAAGGCGCTGTCGCGAAGTGGCGACGCTTTTGCTCAGCGTATTTTGACGGATTCTGAGTTTGAAGTATTCCAACAGTTGAAGCAAAAAGGCCGTTACCTTGCAAAACGTTTTGCTGCTAAAGAAGCTGCATCTAAGGCGTTAGGTACGGGGATTGCGCTGGGTGTTACCTTCCACGACTTTGAGATTTCAAACGATGAGCATGGTAAGCCAGTATTGAGCTTACACAAGAAAGCGCGTGAAATCGCAGAGGCGAATGGCACAACATCGATTCATCTGACTATCTCGGATGAGCGTCACTACGCTGTGGCAACGGTGTTACTCGAATCGTAAACAGATTATCGCGACTTTATATCTAGTGCTCTTGGCTCTAGACAGAAAAAAGCAGAGCTCATGAGCTCTGCTTTTTTATTGGCGGGTAAACCCTCTAAAGAATACTAGTGAGTAACAAGTACCCGCTAGGCCTTCGCCTGTTTCAAGTAGTGAATCGCGGTTGCTTGAACCTTATCTAATTCATCCTGAAGCTCGAAAAGCTCAGGTTCAATGTCTTCAACAGAAGTACCTGAACGCAGCTCTTTCTCTATTGTCGCACATACCGATTTTAGCCTTGGTACGCCGCTGTACGAGCTGCTGCCATGCATCTTGTGAATGATGTGTATCAGCTCTTCAACTGGATAGTCACTGTCTTCTATCGCTTTGTCTGCTGCCTCATACACCTCTGGAATAAAGTCGACGAGCATTTGCAGCATATCGCGTGCGAGGTCTTCTTTATTGGCGGCTTGTTTCATCGCAGCTTGCCAATCAATGATGATGTTTGTGTGCACGCTGGCTTCAGTTTCTGACACCGGACCGTTGTCGACTTCAGCAGAGACCGCTGGGTGGTCTGGATCTATTTTTTCGATGTGCTCAACCTCAGAGGTCGAGCTCCAATGAATCAGAACCTGCTGTAAAACATGCTCTTCAATAGGTTTGGTTAGGTAGTCATCCATGCCCGCTTCAAGCAGTCGATCTCGTTCGCCAATCATTGCATGTGCGGTCACGGCAATTACAGGTGTATTCGCATTGTTCGCCAGTTTTTTGATGTTCTGACAAGCGGTTACACCGTCCATCTGTGGCATTTGAATATCCATGAAGATGATATCAAATGGCGTCTCTGTCGCTTTGTCTATCGCCTGCTGACCACTGGTACAACTGATGACGGTTTCTACACGCTCTTTAAGCAGCGCGGTAATCAACTTAAGGTTGGCTGGGTTGTCGTCTACTGCCATCACAGTAAGCGGTAACTTCTCTTCAGAATGCGTTTCAATCGCTGGTGCAATCAAGGTAGGTGCCTGATTCGATACCAGAGTTTGCAGCAACTTCTTACGAGAAAGAGGCTTGGTGATGCACTGAACATCGACCTCTTTCATTAGTTGCTCACCCAACGCTAGCTCGGTACTTGGTGTACCAATAATCACGTTTTGAGCAATCTTCTTCGCACCGATCGCCCAACCACTCACAGTATCAAATTGATACTCTTGGTTGGCGGCTAGGTTAAGCAGAACGTAGTCATACGAGGTCGTCTCATCTGGCATCACCGAACGATACGTTACCACTAAGCCTTCTTGGGTTAGGATTTGCTGAGTAATCGATGCCGCTTGCATGTTTGGCTCGATAAGCAGCAGTTGTTTGTCTTGCAGACACTGCGTCTCAATCAGCTCTGTCATCGGCATATCAGTCGTTGATAGTCTCAAGGTGAACCAGAAGGTAGAGCCTTGGTGAAGACGACTGGTTAGGCTGATCTCTCCGCCCATTTGGCTGACCAGTTTTTGGGTGATAACCAGACCTAAGCCTGTACCGCCGTAACGACGAGAGATACTTGCATCGGCTTGGCTGAAAGCTTGGAAAAGCTGAGCTTGTTGACGCTCAGAAATACCAATACCCGTATCGCGAACCATGAATTGCAGCTCGATGTTGTCTTCACTTTGTGAGCGAAGCTCAACGCTGATATCAATGTTGCCGCGTTCGGTAAACTTGATTGAGTTACCAACAAGGTTGGTTAGGATCTGCTGAATACGCAGTGGATCGCCCACCACACCTGGCGGTACTTTAGGGTCGATCTTCAGTGTCAGTTCTAGGCCTTTCTCATGAGCGTTGGTTGCTTGAAGGTTTACTACCTCTTCAAGGCTGGCTTGGAATTCAAATGGGATGTTCTCTAGGGCTAATTTACCGGCTTCAAGTTTCGAGAAGTCCAAGATATCGTTGATGATGCTAAGCAGGTTGTTTGCCGAGCGTTCAATGGTTTGTAGGTAATCGGTTTGACTGTTCGATAGGTGAGTCTTGAGCATTTGACGAGTAAAGCCAATCACACCGTTCAGCGGCGTTCTCAATTCGTGAGACATATTCGCTAAGAACTCAGACTTAACACGAGCCGCTTCTTGAGCGCGTTTCTTCGCGATGTCTAACTCAACGTTTTGAATCTCTAGCTGTTCAAGAGTTTCACGCAAATCTGATGTGGCCTGGTCGATACTGTGCTGCATCTCGACGTGATACTCTGATAGCGATACCGCCATCGCATTGATACCGTTTTTCAGCGAGTCTAGCTCACCATGCATCTTACCTTCGATACGCACATCTAGGTGACCTCGACGAATTCGGTCGACCATGTTTTTCATGTGTGTGATCGGTTGAGTGACATCGTGCATTAAGCGGAACGCAAACACGCCCGATAAACCAAGCCCGAGAATCAACACTAAGAATGCAGAGAACACTTCTTGATATTGCTGCAATCGAAGTGATGAAAGATCTAATTCAATCGCAATGTAGCCGATCGCTTGATTAGCTTGAGACTGACCGTTGGCTGAATTGATGTACTGGCCTTCGGCGATGATAGGTGTCCGCAGAATCAGCGTATTATCGAGAAGGTTCGATGAGCTTAAATGCGGGATCGGTTTATCTTTGGGGTAGGTCAGGCTTTCAAAATCGGGGTGGAAGTTTGAGGTTACAAACAACTCATGACGCTCATCAAACACCGCGATACTGCGCACTAGCTTAGAATTCTTTCGATGCGCATAGCTAATAAGCTGACGAACAGACTCTCGACTTTCGAGCTTCATGCCTGATTCACTCGCAATCGCAAGTGGCTCAATGATGCTAGTACCAGTGTTAACCACTTGACCTTCAAGGTCTTGATAGCGGTTAAATGAGAAAAATGCACTCAATAGCAACCCAATAATCAGGGTTGGAGCTAGAGTTAAGGTAATTACACGGGCTCTTAAGCCATATCTGGTCATGTTCTTTAATTACATCGAGGTCTGGATATGGGAAAATAACGCACACAATGGCGGTTAAGTGAACGGTAAGCTTAATCAAAGCCGTGACGTTCGACAATGATTCCAAGACATAATAGTGAGTCCTGGATACCAATTACTTATTAAAAGATACATTAGGCACAAGCAATGGCACGTTTTTTCCAACCAAAAAAGAAAACTCAACTCGAGACCAAGCATCAATCGGTTTTGGTTGAACGAATGGATCACAATGGCGCTGGCATCGCTTATCAAAAGAATAAACCGGTTTTCATTGATGGCGCATTGCCCGGTGAGCAGGTGGTTATTCAACTTACTGAGAGCAAAAGTAAGTTTTCGCGAGCTAAACTCATCAAGTTATTGAAGCCGAGCGAGCAGCGTTTAAAGCCGTTTTGTAAGCACTTTAATCAGTGTGGTGGCTGTCACCTTCAACACCTAGGTTACTCTTCTCAGGTTGAGCATAAATCGCAATCTCTGACGCACCTGATGAGCCAATACCAAACGGCGAACACTGAAGTTGCACAACCTATTGTCGGTGATGAAACCGGTTATCGACGTCGCGCACGTATCAGCCTATTTGTTGATAAGAAGACGCAACAGCTTCAATTCGGTTTCCGTAAGAAGCAGAGTAAGCAGATTGAAAACATCACCGACTGTGCCGTGCTTGATCCTCGCCTTAATGTGTTGCTGCCAAAACTGAAAAATTTACTGAACACTTTCAACAGCCTTACGTCTTTAGGACACGTTGAATTGGTGTTGGGCGATACTGGCCCTGTTATGGTGCTACGTCACCTTAAGCCTCTGGTTGAAAAAGATGAGCAAGCGCTGATTGCGTTAGCAAAAGAAGAAGGCGCTACGCTGTATTCGATGCCTGAAACCGATAAGTTGGTTCGCTTAGTCGGCGATACACCTTCTTACAGCGAAACTGGCGTGACGTTACCGTTTGAGCCAAACCACTTTATCCAAGTAAACCAGAAAGTGAATCGGCAGATGGTGGCTCAAGCGATTGAGTGGCTAGAGCCTCAAGCGGATGAGCGAGTGCTAGACCTGTTTTGTGGTCTCGGTAACTTTAGTCTGCCTATCGCGCAACAATCGGCGTTTGTGGTTGGTGTAGAAGGCGTTGATGAAATGGTTCAGCAAGCCGCATCTAATGCAGCGTTAAACCAGTTAAGCAATACAGAATTTTACCAAGCTAACCTTGAAGAAGACTTATCTTCACAGCCTTGGGCAAAAGAGAAATTCGATAAAGTATTGCTTGACCCGGCACGTGCGGGAGCGAGTGGGATCGTTGATCAAATTTCAGCGTTAGGAGCGAAGCGTGTGGTTTATGTTTCGTGTAATCCTGCTACTCTAGCTAGAGATTCTGAGAGCTTAGAAAAACAAGGCTATCAATTAGCCAAACTGGGTATGTTGGACATGTTCCCACACACCAGTCATCTAGAATCTATGGCTCTCTTTATCAAGGCTTAGAGGCCCTTAAACAAGGCTTCAAATGAATCACAAAGGCGCAGGGAAGCCTGCGCTGATATCAATATGGTCGAACTAACTTGGAACCAGTTAGTCATATTGAATTGGGTATAAAACATAATAACTAGGAAGGCATGATGGTTGCGGTACGAAGCGCACATTTAAACCCAAGCGAACAGTTTGAGCTAGAAAGTTGGATTGCGTCATTGAATCAAGACGCAAAAACCTCGAATAAACTGATTAAAGTTTATCGTCACTGTGAAGAACTTTTAAAAGATCACGAGCAAGCATCGCTCTTGCTTTGGCGTGGCCGTGAGATGATCGAAATCTTGGTCACCTTGTCCATGGACCGTGCCACTTTAATTGCTGCACAACTTTTCCCCGTCGTCTCAAGCGGCGTTTTTGAGCGCGAAGCGTTTGAAGAAAGCTACGGTAAAGAAACCGTAAAGTTGATCGATGGCGTTGAAGAAATGGCGGCCTTAGGCCAGTTAAACGTGACCCTTGAAGGCAGTGCTGCCTCGGGTCAAGTTGATAACGTTCGACGCATGCTACTGGCTATGGTCGATGATTTCCGCTGCGTAGTCATCAAACTCGCTGAACGAATCTGTAACCTTATCGAGGTAAAAAAAGCGCCTGATGCTGTGCGTCGCGCGGCCGCAAAAGAGTGTTCTAACATCTATGCCCCACTGGCAAACCGTTTAGGTATCGGCCAACTTAAGTGGGAAATCGAAGATTACGCATTCCGCTACCAACAACCAGATACCTACAAGCAGATTGCAAAACAGCTGTCTGAGCGTCGTATCGTTCGTGAACAATACATCACAGATTTCGTTGATGATTTAACCGCAGAAATGCAGCGTTCAAACATCAATGCTGAGGTGAGTGGCCGACCAAAACACATCTACAGTATCTGGCGCAAAATGCAGAAGAAAGGCTTAGCCTTCGATGAGCTTTTTGACGTACGAGCAGTACGTATTATCGCTGACCAGCTGCAAGACTGTTACGCCGGCCTTGGGGTGGTACACACTAAATACAAGCACCTCCCGAGCGAATTTGATGACTATGTGGCGAACCCTAAGCCAAATGGTTACCAGTCGATTCATACCGTAGTACTTGGCCCTGAAGGCAAGACCATTGAGATTCAGATCCGTACTAAGCAAATGCACGAAGACTCTGAGCTTGGTGTGGCGGCGCACTGGAAGTACAAAGAAGGAGCTTCAAGCGGCCGTAGTGGCTACGATGAGAAAATCACTTGGTTGCGTAAACTTATCGACTGGCAAGAAGAGATGTCGGACTCTGGCGAGATGCTGGATGAGGTACGCAGCCAAGTCTTCGATGACCGTGTATACGCATTTACTCCACGTGGTGACGTGGTCGACTTACCAATGGGCGCAACCCCGTTGGATTTCGCCTACCACATCCACTCGATGGTCGGACACCGCTGTATCGGTGCCAAAGTAGCGGGGCGTATCGTACCGTTCACTCATAAACTATCGATGGGCGATCAAGTTGAGATCATCACGCAGAAAGAGCCGAACCCATCTCGTGACTGGTTAAATCCAACCACAGGTTTTGTTCATTCTGGTCGAGCTCGAGCGAAAATCAACGCTTGGTTCCGCGCACAAAGCCGTGAGAAAAACCTAGAAGCGGGTCGTGATATCCTGGAAGTTGAGCTAGCGAAAGTAGGCGCAACCCTAAAAGATGCTGATCAATACGCACTAAAACGCTTTAACGTGAATACGCCAGACGAACTCTATGCAGGTATTGGTAGTGGCGACTTGCGTATTAACCAAGTGGTTAATCACATCAATGCGCTAGTGAATAAGCCAACGGCGGAAGAAGAAGACAAGAAAGCGCTAGAGAAACTGCTTGAGTCGGAAAACAAGCCGGCACAACAGAGTCGTCCGAAGAAAGATGCGGTAGTGGTTGAGGGCGTTGATAACCTAATGACGCACCTAGCGCGTTGCTGTCAGCCAATCCCAGGTGATGTGATTAAAGGTTACATCACTCAAGGTCGTGGTATCTCAGTGCACCGCGCTGACTGTGAACAGCTAGGCGAGCTAAGCGTGCATGCGCCAGAACGTATCATTGATACCGTTTGGGGTAATGGCTTTGTCGGTTCATACATCCTAACGCTGCGTGTTGAAGCGCTAGAACGTAATGGCTTGTTGAAAGACATCACCTCACTGTTCTCGAATGAAAAGATCAGCGTGACCACAATGAAGAGCCGCATCGACTACAAGCGTCAGCTATCGGTAATGGATTTCGATTTGGAAGTGACCAATATTGAGATTCTGAGCCGAGTGACAAGTCGAGTCGAGCAGATCAAAGATGTAATGAGCGTTAAGAGACTTGGATGATCCTTTTGTGTCATTTATGTCATTCCCTACAGTGAGGGACGAACGTGATAGGGAATCTCGCCAAGCGGTTTGAGATCCCCAACTCGCTCATACTTCACTCTTGGAGATGACGAAAAATAGAAAGGTGAGTGGTTTTGGCTGCTCACCTTTTTTAGTTTTAAGAAAAGAATTAGATTAAAACAATCAAACAGAATAATAGGAAAGCACCATGAGCCACCCGATTGAACAACTAGAACAAATTATGACTAAGCTGCGCGATCCAGAAGGTGGCTGTCCTTGGGATTTAAAACAAAATTTTGAAACAATTGTCCCGCATACTATCGAAGAGACGTACGAAGTGGTGGATGCGATTCACAACAAAGATTGGCCGAACCTACAAGAAGAGTTGGGTGACTTGTTGTTTCAGGTGATCTTCTATAGCCAGTTAGCGAAAGAACAGGGGGTGTTTGAGTTCTCTGATGTGGTTGATGGCATTAACGAAAAGCTAACACGCCGCCATCCGCATGTGTTTTCTGATACCGAGTTTGCGAGCGATGAAGAAATTAATGCCAACTGGGAAGCTGAAAAAGCCAAAGAAAAAGCTCAGGCAGGCAAAACTCAAGAAAGTATTCTAGACTCAATACCAAACTCTCTACCTGCGCTTTCACGTGCTACAAAGATTCAAAAACAGGTAGCGAAATATGGCTTTGATTGGGACTCTATTGGCCCAGTGGCTAATAAGGTTTTAGAGGAAGTCGATGAGGTGCTGGAAGAGGCACTTCAAGTGACGCCAAATGAAGAATTGGTTGAAGAAGAGCTGGGGGATTTACTGTTCGCGACCGTTAACTTGGTACGACATTTAGGTAAAAACCCAGAATCGGCACTCAATAAAGCCAATCTCAAGTTTTCGCGTCGCTTTAAAGGGGTGGAACAAAAAGTTCGTCAGCAAGGTAAAAATTTGACCGATTTTTCACTACAACAGCTTGATTCCATGTGGGGTGAAGTCAAAGTGGCGGAGAAAAGATAACCAAAGCTTTTATCATGAATTGATTTGAAGCAAAAAATAAAAAATAGCAGTGTGATAGATTTCACGTTGTGGCGATAAGGGGCTTCTGGTATATTTTCATCCCGTCCAGAAGTAGTCCATTTCCCTCATTCAACCAATTTCAGGTTAAACATGACGACAAATTACATTTTTGTTACTGGCGGGGTTGTATCCTCTCTAGGTAAAGGTATTGCTGCAGCATCTCTTGCGGCTATTTTAGAAGCTCGTGGTCTTAAAGTGACTATGATGAAGCTTGACCCTTACATCAACGTTGATCCAGGCACTATGAGCCCGACTCAGCACGGTGAAGTGTTCGTTACGGAAGATGGCGCTGAAACAGACCTTGACCTTGGTCACTATGAGCGATTCATTCGCACCAAGATGACTAAGCGTAACAACTTCACTGCAGGTCGTGTTTACTCAGACGTACTAGCAAAAGAGCGTCGCGGTGATTACCTAGGTGCAACAATTCAGGTTATCCCACACATCACTAACTCTATCAAAGAGCGTGTTATTTCTGGCGCAGCTGGCCACGATATCGCGATCGTTGAAGTTGGTGGTACGGTTGGTGATATCGAATCTCTACCATTCATGGAAGCGATTCGTCAGCTAGCAGTAGAACTAGGCCGTGAACGCGCAATGTTCATGCACCTTACTCTAGTGCCATACCTAGCAGCTGCGGGCGAAGTGAAAACTAAGCCAACGCAACACTCTGTAAAAGAGTTACTGTCTATTGGTATTCAGCCAGACATCCTAGTTTGTCGTTCAGACCGCAACATTCCTTCGAACGAGCGTAAGAAAATTGCTCTGTTCTGTAATGTGCAAGAAAATGCAGTTATTTCTATGCGCGATGTTGACTCTATCTACAAGATCCCTCAGCTTATTAAAGCTCAAGGCACTGATGAACTTGTATGTAAGCGTTTCGGCATCACAGCTCCAGAAGCAGATCTGTCTGAATGGGAACAAG
Organism: Vibrio sp. 10N.247.311.49; assembly: GCF_041467655.1. Lineage (NCBI taxonomy): Bacteria > Pseudomonadati > Pseudomonadota > Gammaproteobacteria > Vibrionales > Vibrionaceae > Vibrio > Vibrio sp. 10N.247.311.49. Next base: position 18,379 of record NZ_JBFSVA010000019.1, on the reverse strand, counting down.
TAATTTACGAAGAAGCTAACCCAACGGGTGAAGTGACGATTGGTATGGTTGGCAAGTACATTGAACTGCCAGACGCATACAAATCAGTAAATGAAGCGCTAAAACACGCAGGCTTGAAAAACCGCCTAAGCGTTAATATTAAATACGTAGATTCACAAGATGTTGAGTCTCGTGGCGTAGAGGTTTTAGAAGGCCTAGATGCAATCCTAGTTCCTGGTGGCTTTGGTGACCGTGGTGTTGAAGGTAAGATTCTTGCTGCTCAATACGCTCGTGAAAACAAAGTACCGTACTTAGGTATCTGTCTAGGTATGCAAGTAGCACTTATCGAGTACGCTCGTAACGTTGCGAAAATGGAAGGGGCACACTCTTCTGAATTCTGTACTGAAACTAAGTACCCAGTTGTTGGTCTTATCACTGAGTGGACTGATGGCGAAGGTAAAGTTGAAGAGCGTACAGAAACATCTGACCTTGGCGGCACAATGCGTCTTGGTTCACAGCTTTGTCACCTAGCGAAAGGGACGAAAGCTTACGAATTATACGGTAGCGCGACGATCCATGAACGTCACCGTCACCGTTACGAAGTGAACAACAATCTTCGTCCACAAATCGAAAAAGCGGGCCTAAAAGTATCGGGTCTATCTGCGGACAAGAAACTGGTTGAAGTTATTGAGAACCCGAACCACCCATGGTTCGTTGCTGCTCAATTCCACCCAGAGTTCACTTCAACACCTCGCGATGGTCACCCATTGTTTGCAGGTTTCGTTAAAGCGGCTGGTGAGTTCCAGCGCGGCGAGTTAGAGAAGTAAAAAGGAATACAGGTAGCTGCGTAAGTTGTGCTGCTACCTTTAAATTTGACATTTATATATTCAACGAGAAGGAAACATTCAATGTCTAAGATCGTTAAAGTTCTAGGTCGTGAAATCATCGATTCACGTGGTAACCCAACTGTAGAAGCTGAAGTACACCTAGAAGGCGGTTTCGTAGGTATGGCTGCTGCTCCATCTGGCGCATCTACTGGTTCTCGCGAAGCTCTTGAGCTACGTGACGGCGACAAATCACGTTTCCTAGGTAAAGGTGTTCTTAAAGCTATTGAAGCTGTAAACGGCCCAATCGCTGAAGCTCTAGTTGGTACTGACGCTAAAGCACAAGCTGACGTTGACCAAATCATGCTTGACCTAGACGGTACTGATAACAAGTCTAAGTTCGGCGCGAACGCTATCCTAGCTGTATCTCTAGCTAACGCAAAAGCTGCTGCTGCTGCGAAAGGCATGCCTCTATACGAGCACATCGCTGAGCTAAACGGTACTGCTGGTCAGTTCTCTATGCCTCTACCAATGATGAACATCATCAACGGTGGTGAGCACGCAGATAACAACGTTGACATCCAAGAGTTCATGATCCAACCAGTTGGCGCTAAAACTCTTAAAGAAGGTCTACGTATCGGCGCTGAAGTATTCCACAACCTAGCTAAAGTTCTTAAGTCTAAAGGCTACAGCACTGCAGTTGGTGATGAAGGTGGTTTCGCTCCTAACCTTAAGTCTAACGCTGAAGCTCTAGAAGTTATCGCAGAAGCTGTTGCAGCTGCTGGTTACGAACTAGGTAAAGACGTTACTCTTGCTATGGACTGTGCAGCATCTGAGTTTTTCGACAAAGAAGCTGGCATCTACAACATGAAGGGCGAAGGTAAAACTTTCACTTCTGAAGAGTTCAACCACTACCTAGCTGAGCTAGCGAACAACTTCCCAATCGTTTCTATCGAAGACGGTCTTGACGAGTCAGATTGGGATGGCTTCAAGCACCAAACTGAACTTCTAGGCGACAAGCTTCAAATCGTTGGTGACGATCTGTTCGTTACAAACACTAAGATTCTTGCTGAAGGTATCGAGAAAGGCGTAGCTAACTCTATCCTTATCAAGTTCAACCAAATCGGTTCTCTAACAGAGACTCTAGCTGCTATCAAGATGGCTAAAGACGCTGGCTACACTGCAGTAATCTCTCACCGTTCTGGCGAAACTGAAGATGCAACTATCGCTGATCTAGCGGTAGGTACAGCTGCAGGTCAAATCAAAACTGGTTCTATGAGCCGTTCTGACCGTGTTGCTAAGTACAACCAACTTATCCGTATCGAAGAAGCTCTAGGTTCTAAAGCTCCTTACAACGGTCTTAAAGAAGTTAAAGGTCAATAATTCGTCCTATTTGGCACTGTAGCTGCGTTAACTGCAGAAGATTCACTAAGTCACATAGGAAACTATGCTCCATAGCTGAATCTTCTTTGTTGCCTTGCTACAGCACCAACTAGTTAGAATTATGCACTAATACTTTTGAATGCCTCGCTTATGCGGGGCATTTTTTTGTCTGTAGAAAACTGAATGAAAGAAGCTCTAGGCTCTAAAGCTCCTCCTTGTCACATATAAAGTTCGTCATTCCCTAGACTGACGAAGGAAGGAGTAGGGAATCTCATTGTTTTCCTGACAATGACTCCCCGACTTATTGATTCCCTGACACCACATATCTCGCACCAATAAGCTCATTATGGTATATATGTGCCTTATTCTAGTTCCTTCTTTTTCAACCGGCGAAAGGTGTTATGCGAATTTTTGCTTTAGTACTGCTCATAGTGTTTGGCTGGCTACAACACACACTGTGGCTCGGTAAAAATGGTATCTCTGATTACTACGGTGTGAACAACGAAATCCAAGTTCAACAGCAAGTAAATGAAAAGCTGCATATTCGAAATGCAGAAATGTTTGCTGAAATTGACGATCTACGCCAAGGCTTAGACGCGATAGAAGAACGCGCACGTCATGAACTTGGAATGGTCAAAGAAGGTGAAACGTTTTATCGCATCATTGGTGAGGAATCCCATTAATGTCGACTCAACTTCAAAGCGTGATTGCCGTTGTACCTGCGGCGGGCGTCGGTAGCCGAATGAAGGCAGACCGCCCTAAGCAATATCTCAAGATTAACGGCTCAACGATTTTAGAGCACACCGTAGATAAATTATTGTCTCATCCACAAGTCTCTCAAATTATCGTCGCGATTAGCGATGATGACCCATACTACCCAGAGCTTGCTCTAAATCAGAACCCACAAGTGATCAGAGTGTCGGGTGGAAGCGAAAGAGCGGACTCCGTACTCTCTGCTTTAGATTACATTGCAGAGCAACAGCTCGGTGAGTGGGTAATGGTGCACGATGCTGCAAGACCTTGTGTCCAGTTGGGTGACATCGATAAGTTGATTTCAGGCGCGATGAACCACGATGTCGGGGCTATTTTGGCCGCGCCCGTTCGTGACACGATGAAGCGAGGTGCCCAAGGGCAGATTGAGCATACCGTTGAACGAGCTGATCTATGGCACGCACTGACGCCGCAAATGTTTAGAGCAGAACCTCTCTGGAATACATTAAGTGAGGCGCTTCAACAAGGTGTTTCAATTACCGATGAAGCTTCAGCCTTTGAGTGGAAAGGTTTATCGCCCGCATTAATCGCTGGGCGTTCAGATAATTTTAAGATTACTCAGCCAGAAGATTTAGCGCTCGCTGAGTTCTATTTAAGTCAGAATAAGGAATAATGATGATTCGTATTGGCCATGGCTTTGATGTACATAAGTTTGGTGGTGAAGGCCCGGTAATTATTGGTGGCGTGAGCGTCCCTTATGAACAAGGTCTTATTGCACACTCAGACGGTGATGTTGCCCTACATGCGTTATGTGACGCTCTATTAGGTGCGATTGCTGCGGGTGATATTGGACGTCATTTCCCAGACACTGATGATGAGTGGAAAGGTGCAGACAGTCGAGAGCTATTGAAAGATGTTTATCGTCGAGTAAAAGAGCAAGGCTACGTGATTGGTAATGCCGATATTACTATCATGGCGCAAGCACCAAAAATGGCGCCTCATATAGACTCTATGTGCCAAGCTATTGCACAAGACTTAGAAACCAGCATCAGTAATGTGAATGTAAAAGCGACGACCACAGAGCGTTTAGGTTTTACAGGTCGCAAAGAGGGCATCGCATGTGAAGCGGTGGTCCTAATTACCAAAAGTGCGTAAGCACCAACACGAAAAGAACAGCATGTCAGATATTTTATCTTCATTGGCTTATCTAAACGGTAAACCAACTGCGAAAGCAAAACTAAAAGCAAAAGCCGAACACTTTGTCGTTAATGAAGACTTGGGTTTTGAATTTACCGGCGAAGGCGAGCATCTCATGGTTCGCATCCGTAAAACGGGTGAGAACACGAGCTTCGTGGCCAATGAGCTGGCTAAAGCTTGCGGTGTTAAGTCGAAAGACGTGAGCTGGGCGGGTTTGAAAGACCGCCACGCTGTGACAGAGCAGTGGTTGAGTGTACACCTACCAAAAGGTGAGCCTGACTTTTCAGGGTTCTTAGCACAGTACCCAAGCATTGAGATCTTGGCGACAGCAAGACACAACAAAAAGTTACGTCCGGGTGATTTAGTTGGCAACCAATTCGAGCTGACTTTGTCTGAAGTAACAGACTGTGATGATGTCGTAAAACGTTTGGAAAAAGTCGCTCAAGTCGGTGTGCCAAATTACTTCGGTGCTCAGCGTTTTGGTAATGAAGGTAACAACTTATCTGAAGCTCGTCGTTGGGGCCGTGATAACGTTCGTACTCGTAACCAGAATAAGCGCAGCTTGTACCTTTCTGCGGCTCGCTCGTGGATTTACAACCTGATCCTGTCGGACCGTATTGAGCAAGATGCGTTTGCATCGGCATTGGTTGGCGATATTGTCATGAAAGATGGCGCTCAACTAGCGGTAACTGCGGACAATATCGAAGCAGTAAACCAAGACATCGCGAATGGCGCTGCATGGGTTACTGTTGCTTTGGCTGGCGATAATACTTTGCCAACGACTGATGAGTCTCAAGCGTTAGAGCAAAAACATCTTGATTCTGAACCTGACCTAATGGCGCTGATTCGCGGTAACCGCATGCGCCATGACCGTCGTGAAGCATCGTTAAAACCAACCGATTTAACTTGGGAAGTGAACGAAGATAATGTCACTCTTAAGTTCTCTCTAGACGCAGGTTGTTTCGCAACCGCTATCGTTCGAGAGTTGGTTGAAGAAGTACACGTAGAGAGAACCTACGAGCAATAACGATTCTGCTTGGAGCTGAGTCACTTGATATTGGAATTTAAGTGACTTGGCTTAGCATGGGAACAAAAGAAAGGATACAAGATGAAGATTTTACTCAGCAATGATGATGGTGTGCACGCTCAAGGTATTCATGAGCTGGCAAATGAGCTACGTGATCTTGCTGACGTTATCATTGTTGCCCCTGACCGTAATCGCTCGGGTGCGTCAAATTCATTAACTTTAGAACAGCCTCTGCGTGTTCAAGAGATTACTGAAAATACCTATTCGGTACAAGGAACACCGACCGACTGTGTGCATTTTGCGTTAAACGAACTGCTAAAGAATGACATGCCTGATCTGGTATTAACGGGCATTAATCACGGTGCTAACCTGGGTGATGACGTGCTTTATTCCGGCACGGTGGCTGCAGCAATGGAAGGGCATTTTCTAGGCGTTCAATCGGTAGCGTTTTCTCTGGTGGGAAAAAAACATTTTAAGACAGCGGCAGCGATTGCTCGTCGTATTGTCGAACAACATTTAGCAAACCCAATCCCGACCAACCGCTTGTTGAACGTAAACGTTCCTGATTTAGCCTTAGAACAATTGTCTGGTACTCAGGTGACGCGCTTAGGTGCTCGTCATCACGCTGAAGATATGATCAAGCAAAAAGACCCGCGTGGTCACGATATCTATTGGCTTGGCCCTCCGGGTAAAGAGCAAGATGCCGGTGAAGGTACCGATTTTTACGCGATTGAGCATGGCTTTGTGTCGGTAACACCGTTGCAGGTTGATCTGACGGCGCATGAGTCGTTGGGTGCGATGGCAACATGGTTAGGGGAGAAGTAAGTGAGTAATCCGCAAGCTGAGCGTTTAATTACTTTCCTGATTGAAAATGGTATTCAGGATCAAAAGGTTCTTGATGCGATTTACCAACTGCCGAGAGAGAGCTTTTTATCACAGGCGATGTATCACCAAGCCTATGATAATAATGCGCTGCCTATCGGTCAGGGTCAGACAATCTCACAGCCATACATTGTTGCTAAAATGACAGAGCTACTTGAATTACAACAAGATAGCCGTGTCTTGGAGATCGGAACGGGTTCTGGTTACCAAACTGCGGTATTGGCTCAACTTGTTGATCATGTGTATTCGGTTGAAAGAATAAAGTCGCTACAATGGGATGCCAAGCGTAGGTTGAAGCAACTCGATTTCTACAATATCTCAACTAAGCACGGTGATGGTTGGCAAGGTTGGTCTTCAAAAGCCCCTTTTGATGCGATTATTGTCACCGCCGCTGCAGAGTCGATTCCTCAAGCGCTTCTGCAACAGCTGAAAGATGGCGGTCGTTTACTGATTCCAGTCGGTGATGACGAACAGCAACTATTGAAGATCGTTCGACACGGCGATGAGTTTTTATCGAGTGTTATCGAGATGGTGAGATTTGTACCTCTTGTTCCTGGTGAGCTAGCTTAATAAAAGACTAATGGTGTAGGTGGATAGAGAGTCGATGCGTTCGAAGTTGTTAAAAGGAAGTACTTTACTGCTTAGCTGTGCCCTTGTTGGGTGTGCAGCGAATTCGCCTGCGCCCGTTTCAAACCTAAACAAGAATTACTCATCGATTGATCGTGGTAGTTATCGTGGCAGTTACTATGAAGTTAAAAAAGGCGACACCCTTTACTTCATTGCTTATGTCACCAATAAAGACGTTAAAGACCTCATCGGTTATAACAAGTTGTCTGCTCCTTACACTATCCACCCAGGGCAGAAGCTTAAGTTATGGCGTCCTAGCTACAACGCGCCAGCGTATGGTAAGTCAACGGTAGCGGCAGCAGCAGTTGCTGCGCCTGTCGCCGCATCCACAACGTCATCTGCGGCAAGTAAACCGAAAACCACACCACAAAAGAGCAAAAACTCTAAACCGGCTCCAGCTCAAACTACCACCAAAGTGGTGAAAAAAGATCCACCAAAGAAGGTTGAACAATCCAAATCAAAGGAGTATGTTGGTTCTAAAGGTAAACAGAATGTTACACCGCCCACCAAACCAACAAGTGATAAAGTATCCAAATGGTTATGGCCAACTAAAGGGAGAGTAATCAAGAGTTTCTCTGTAGGCGAACAAGGAAATAAAGGCATAGACATAGCAGGACAGCGAGGTCAGCCAATAGTATCTACTGCAGGGGGAACGGTTGTTTATTCGGGTAATGCACTACGAGGCTACGGCAATCTAGTGATTGTGAAGCACAATGATAATTACTTAAGTGCATACGCGCACAACGACCGACTATTAGTATCTGAAGGGCAAAGTGTGAAACCAGGGCAGAAGATTGCAACAATGGGAAGCTCTGGAGCCAGCAGTGTTAGGCTGCACTTTGAGATTCGTTACCAAGGTAAGTCCGTTAATCCAAAACGATATTTACCTTAAATACAATATGCAAAAATTACGTATTGTATGGAGTGACATAGTCATTTAGCGACATATGAAGTTGTAATGTCATGCTAATTTCGCCAGGGGGAGGCGTTATGAGTATAAGCAATGCAGTAACCAAAGAAGAGTTCGATCTTGACCAAGCAACCACGGAACCGGAAGCTCTTGGAAAAGCAAAACGAACAGTCACTAAGAAAACCGAAGCGAAAGAAGAAGTTGAAGTTACGTCTAAAAGTTTAGATGCCACTCAACTCTACTTAGGCGAAATTGGTTTCTCACCACTACTAACCGCTGAAGAAGAAGTGCTATATGCACGTCGAGCTCTACGCGGTGATGAAGCAGCACGTAAACGCATGATCGAAAGTAACCTGCGTTTAGTGGTAAAAATTTCACGTCGTTATAGCAACCGCGGCCTTGCACTTCTCGATCTAATCGAAGAAGGCAACCTAGGTTTGATTCGCGCCGTAGAGAAGTTTGATCCAGAGCGTGGCTTCCGCTTCTCAACTTACGCGACATGGTGGATTCGTCAAACCATTGAACGTGCGTTAATGAATCAGACTCGCACTATCCGTTTGCCAATCCATGTTGTGAAAGAGCTGAACATCTACCTACGTACTGCAAGAGAGCTATCACAAAAGCTTGACCATGAACCAACGGCAGAAGAAATTGCTTCTAAGCTAGATAAGCCGGTTGGTGATGTGAGCAAGATGCTTCGTCTAAACGAAAGAGTGAGCTCTGTTGATACGCCAATTGGTGGTGACGGTGAGAAAGCGCTGTTGGATATTATTCCAGACATCAATAATTCAGATCCTGAGGTTTCAACTCAAGATAGCGATATCAAGAACTCGTTGATTTTCTGGCTTGATGAGCTGAATCCTAAGCAGAAAGAGGTGCTTGCGCGTCGCTTTGGACTACTGGGTTATGAACCGTCAACATTAGAAGAAGTGGGCCGCGAAATCAGCCTGACTCGTGAACGTGTTCGTCAAATCCAAGTTGAAGGTCTTCGCCGTCTACGTGAGATTCTTATCAAGCAAGGTCTGAATATGGAAAACCTGTTCAACGTAGAAAACGACTAATTGAACGGATGATGCTTCTCTAAATAGAAGACAAATAAAAACGCTGACTTTAAGTCAGCGTTTTTTTGTTTGTGGCTTTGGTATTTCATGCCGTCTAATCAAAATAGCAGTACGGCCATAACAAGCTACTTGGTAAGAAACTAAAGCAGCTTCTTCAAGCGGTAAAGTTCTTCTAATGCTTGGCGAGGAGTTAGATCATCAGGATCAACATTCGCTAGCGCTTGCTCTACTTCACTCGGTTCTGGGATCAGGCTCAGTTGGTTTGCGATATCGACACCGCTTGGCTTCGATGTTGGCGACTCCATACTTAACGCTTCTAACTGAGTCAGCTTCGCACGAGCATTCTTGATCACTGCTTTCGGTACGCCAGCTAAACCTGCAACCGCTAGACCATAAGATTTACTTGCAGCACCTTCTTGAACTGCGTGCATAAAGGCAATGCTATCACCATGCTCAACCGCATCTAAGTGTACGTTTGCTAAAGTTGGAAGTTGGTTAGGTAGTTCAGTTAGCTCAAAGTAGTGCGTTGCAAACAGTGTCATCGCATTGATTTGATTGGCTAGCCACTCTGCACTTGCCCAAGCCAGAGACAGGCCATCGTAAGTACTGGTACCACGACCGATTTCATCCATTAGCACAAGGCTGTTTGGTGTTGCATTGTGCAGGATATTTGCGGTTTCTGTCATCTCAACCATGAAGGTTGAACGGCCAGAAGCCAAATCATCGGATGCGCCAATACGCGTAAAGATACGGTCGATAGAGCCGATGGTTGCGCTTTCTGCAGGAACATAACAACCGATATGAGCCATCAATGCGATGAGTGCCGTTTGGCGCATGTAGGTCGATTTACCACCCATGTTGGGACCCGTGATGATCAGCATCTTACGTTGATCATTCAGGTCGATAGGGTTAGCAATGAAAGGTTCGTCCATCACTTGTTCAACAACAGGGTGACGACCGGCCTGAATTTGTACGCCAGCAGACTCTGTCATGGTTGGACGACAGTAATCAAGGGTATCTGCACGCTCAGCCAAGTTCTGTAGAACATCAAGCTGAGATACTGAAGAGGCGATATTTTGTAGGCGCTCTAGATACGGCAGTAGTAAGTCAAACAACTCTTCCCACAGCTGTTTCTCGATAGCGAGTGCTTTCGACTTAGAGTTAAGTACTTTGTCTTCGTGCTCTTTTAGCTCAGGAATGATGTAACGCTCAGCATTTTTCAGCGTTTGACGACGAACATAGTGTGGCGGCACAAGATGGCTTTGCCCACGGCTTACTTGAATGAAGAAACCATGTACGTTGTTGTAGCCAACTTTTAGCGTGTCGATGCCATGACGTTCACGCTCTTCTTGCTCAAGCTTATCAAGAAATTCAGTTGCGCCAGCTGCAAGGTCGCGCCATTCGTCTAACTCGGCATTGTAGCCTTCTGCAATCACACCACCGTCACGGATAACCACCGGTGGGTTCTCTTTGATTGCACGTTCAAGCAGCTCAGAAACCTCATCCACAGGAGAAGCATATTGAGCAAGTTGAGTTAGGTATGGGTGCTTCAGTTGCGTCAGTGTTTCAGCAAGCTCTGGCAAATATTCCATTGCTTGGCGAAGACGCGCCATATCGCGAGGGCGAGCAGAGCGAAGTGCTAATCGAGCGAGAATACGTTCGATATCACCAATCTGTTTTAAGGTTGGCTGTAGTTCTGTGAATAGAGCCAAATCTTTCATTTCACCAATTGCATCTAAGCGCTGATCGAGTGCAGATATATTGCGCATTGGTTGATGTAACCAACGCTTAAGCATACGGCTACCCATTGCTGTCGCAGTGTGATCAAGTACTTCGGCAAGGGTGTTATCAGTACCACCCCCAAGATTTTGCGTGATCTCCAAATTACGACGAGTTGCAGCATCAAGGATCACCGAGTGATCTTGTTTATCCATCGTGAGTGAACGGATATGAGGGAGGGCAGTACGTTGGGTATCTTTCACGTATTGGATCAAACAACCAGCCGCACATAGACCCAGTTTCGCGCTTTCTACGCCAAAGCCAACCAGATCGCGAGTACCAAACTGCTTATTCAATTGCTGCTTAGCGGTGTCTAATTCAAATTCCCATACAGGGCGGCGGCGGTTGCCATTACGGCTTGCCATTAAATCGACGGGTTCGAAATCTTCAGGGAACAGCAGCTCACGCGGAGAGGTTCTTTGTAGCTCAGCGGCCATCGCTTCTTCTGTTTCTGGCTCGCAAAGTTGGAATCGGCCAGAGGTAATATCAAGTGTCGCATAACCGAATTTACCGTTGTGGTGATAAATGGCTGCAATTAGGTTATCAACGCGTTCAGAAAGCAAGGCTTCGTCGGTTACGGTACCCGGTGTCACGATACGCACTACTGCGCGCTCAACAGGGCCTTTTGAAAGTGCTGGATTACCAATCTGTTCACAAATTGCTACGGACTCACCAAGTTGCACTAACTTTGCAAGGTATCCTTCAACCGCATGGTATGGAACACCTGCCATCGGAATCGGTTCACCATTTGATGAGCCACGCTTAGTCAGTGAAATATCGAGGAGTTGAGAGGCTTTTTTAGCGTCATCGTAGAAAAGCTCGTAGAAATCGCCCATGCGGTAGAACAGCAGAATTTCTGGGTTTTCTGCTTTCAGTTTTAGATACTGCTGCATCATGGGAGTATGTTTTTGATCGGCTTTCACAGTTAACTTCTTTCGTTTATTTCTATTGCGGCTTAGGATACGTGAAAGCGTTTCGTGCGAAAAGCGGCTGATGCGAAAAGATGCGAATCCAAATGATATGACAGTAAATAAAGGGAAGCAGATGATGCAGATGACTCAAGACCTTAGTGAGCAGCTTGGACATTTACTCGCTAAACACAAACACGTGTTAGTGACGGCTGAATCTTGCACTGGCGGAGGTGTCGCGAGTGCAGTCACCGATATTGCGGGCAGCTCTGGATGGTTTGATCGCGCTTTTGTTACGTACAGCAATGAAGCCAAACAAGAGATGATCGGTGTACAGCTTAAAACCTTAATGGAGTTCGGCGCCGTGAGTGAGCCTGTCGTAATAGAAATGGCGAGCGGGGCATTGCAACATTCAAACGGGACGATCTCTGTATCAATCAGTGGCATCGCTGGCCCAGGTGGCGCGACCGAAGATAAGCCTGTTGGTACAGTATGCTTCGCGTGGAAAGCGCTAAATGGCTGGGATAAAGTAGAAACGCATGTATTTACAGGCGACAGATCACAAGTACGCCAACAAGCCACGCACCATGCCCTGCAAGTTATTTATGATTACCTATCAATGGAAGGTAAGTAACATTTGTACAAATTATTTTCATACAGGTATAGACACTGTATGAATCAACAGTATAATGAAAGCCAATTAGTCACCCCTATGTGGGTTAGAAATAGATTCTAGATCGCTTGTTGAGACAACCGATTATGTGGAGATAGAAATGGACGAGAATAAACAAAAAGCGTTAGCCGCAGCCCTTGGTCAGATTGAAAAGCAATTTGGTAAAGGTTCTATCATGCGTCTTGGTGATAACCGCACAATGGACGTAGAAACTATTTCTACAGGTTCTCTATCTCTAGATATCGCACTAGGTGCTGGTGGCCTACCGATGGGACGTATCGTAGAAGTTTACGGTCCAGAATCATCAGGTAAAACAACGCTAACGCTTGAGCTTATTGCTGCAGCACAGAAAGTGGGAAAGACGTGTGCATTCGTTGATGCGGAGCACGCACTTGACCCTATCTACGCTCAAAAGCTTGGTGTTGATATCGATGCACTTCTTGTTTCTCAACCAGATACTGGTGAGCAAGCGCTGGAAATCTGTGATGCACTGGCTCGTTCAGGTGCAATCGACGTTCTTGTTATTGACTCAGTAGCAGCCCTAACACCAAAAGCAGAAATCGAAGGCGAAATGGGCGACAGCCACATGGGTCTTCAGGCTCGTATGCTTTCTCAAGCAATGCGTAAGCTGACGGGTAACCTTAAGCAGTCTAACTGTATGGCTATCTTCATTAACCAAATTCGTATGAAAATTGGTGTGATGTTCGGTAACCCAGAAACAACAACAGGTGGTAACGCACTTAAGTTCTACGCATCTGTTCGTCTTGATATTCGCCGTACTGGTGCGATTAAAGATGGTGATGAAGTTGTTGGTAACGAAACTCGTATCAAGGTCGTTAAGAACAAGATTGCTGCACCATTCAAACAAGCTGAGACTCAAATCCTTTACGGTAAAGGCTTCAACCGCGAAGGTGAGCTTATCGACTTAGGTGTTAAGAATAAGCTAGTAGAAAAAGCAGGCGCTTGGTACAGCTACAAAGGCGATAAGATCGGCCAAGGTAAAGCTAACGCTGGTAAATACCTACGTGAAAACCCAGAAGTTGCTCTAGAGATCGATACTAAACTTCGTGAGTTACTACTGACTCCTGCTGTTCTTGAAGAGAAAGACGTAGAGAAAGAAGAAGAAAACGAAGAGCTATAAGCTCACGTTTTATAGAGTGGATGTTTGAAAGAAGCATCCGCTTTGAAAGAATTTAAAGCCTCGCATATTTTATGCGGGGCTTTTTTATTGGATCTGCTCCGTCGAGCATGTCTTTGGTCAAATCTCTCTCGTTGACTGAGTTTCTTCGGTACTAGGTCGTCAATTTAGTTCTGCTTTTCCACGGCAAGATATAGTGGAATATTCTTCATTTTATCGAATTCCCACTAAAATCCTGCCCAAGGGTGTCTTTTCTACAAGAAAACTAGTCGAAGCCTTAACCATGATCTACAATACGGCAAAATTCTAACTCGACTATTTTCAGGAAGAGCTGCATGTACATGAGCACTGATGAGGTTCGCAACGCGTTCCTTAAGTTCTTTGAGAGCAAAGAACACCAAATCGTAGACAGTTCATCGTTAGTTCCACATAACGATCCAACCCTGCTATTCACTAACGCAGGTATGAACCAATTCAAAGATTGCTTCTTAGGCGCCGAAAAGCGTGCCTACACTCGAGCAACTACGGCTCAGCGTTGTGTACGTGCGGGTGGTAAACACAATGACCTTGAAAACGTAGGTTTCACGGCTCGTCACCACACGTTCTTCGAAATGCTAGGCAACTTCAGCTTTGGCGACTACTTCAAAGAAGAAGCGATTGGATTTGCTTGGGAATTCCTGACTGAAACTCTTCAACTGCCAAAAGATCGTCTACTGGTAACGGTATACGAGACAGATGATGAAGCATTCGATATCTGGAACAAGAAAGTAGGTGTTCCTGCTGACCGTATCGTTCGCATTGGCGACAAAGAAGGCGGTAAACAGTTCGAGTCTGATAACTTCTGGACGATGGGTGACACAGGTCCTTGTGGTCCATGTACTGAAATCTTCTACGATCACGGTGATCACATCTGGGGCGGCCGTCCTGGTACACCTGAAGAAGATGGTGACCGTTTCATCGAGATCTGGAACAACGTATTCATGCAGTTCAACCGTCACGCTGACGGCACAATGGAACCGCTACCTAAGCCTGCTGTAGATACAGGTATGGGTATTGAGCGTATTTCTGCAATCATGCAGGGCGTTCACTCTAACTACGAAATTGATGTATTCCAAAAGCTAATCAAAGCGACTGCGGAAGTTGTTGGTCATGACGATCTATCTAACCAATCGCTACGCGTTATTGCTGACCACATCCGTTCTTGTTCATTCCTAATTGCTGACGGTGTTATGCCTTCAAACGAAGGTCGTGGCTACGTTCTACGTCGTATCATCCGTCGTGCAGTTCGTCACGGTAACAAGCTTGGCGCACAAGGCGTGTTCTTCCACAAACTTGTGGGCGTACTGGCTGAAGTGATGGGCTCTGCGGCAGATGAACTTAAGAAACAGCAAGAGCTGGTTGAAAAAGTACTTCGCATTGAGGAAGAGAACTTTGGTCGTACGCTAGAGCGCGGCATGGTTATTCTTAATGACGCACTAGATGCACTTGAAGGCAAAGAGCTTGACGGCGAAACAGTTTTCAAACTTTACGATACATACGGCTTCCCAGCTGACCTTACTAACGATGTAGCTCGCGAACGCGATTTTACTATCGATGAAGAAGGCTTTGAGAAGGCGATGGAAGCACAGCGTAAGCGTGCACGTGAAGCAGGCCAATTCGGCACGGATTACAACGCGACAATCAAAGTAGACACCAACACTGAGTTCTGTGGTTACACAGCAACTGAAGGTGCTGGTGAAATCTCTGCGCTATTCGTTGACGGCGAAGAGGTTGCTTCACTATCGGCTGGCGACAAAGCAATCATCATCCTTGAAGAGACACCATTCTACGCTGAGTCAGGCGGTCAATGTGGTGATGCTGGTACACTAAAAACAGCGTCGGGTCTTTTCAAAGTACAAGACACTCAGAAGCTAGGTAACGCATTTGCGCACCACGGTGAGCTAGTTGAAGGTGTATTTGCTAAGGGCGATAAAGTAGAAGCAACGGTTGACGCTGAGCGTCGAGCTGCTATCTCACTAAACCACTCTGCCACTCACTTACTTCACTCTGCATTGCGCGAAGTGCTAGGTGAGCACGTTGCTCAGAAAGGTTCTTTAGTTAAGCCAGACAACCTACGTTTTGACTTCTCTAACCTTGAAGCGGTAACACCAGCACAGATTAAAGAAGTAGAGCGTCTAGTTAACGCACAAGTTCGTAAGAACCATGTGATTGAAACGAACATCATGGACATCGAGTCAGCGAAAGAAAAAGGTGCAATGGCACTGTTTGGCGAGAAGTACGATGATGAAGTTCGCGTTCTATCTATGGGCGACTTCTCTACTGAACTTTGTGGTGGTATCCACGCTTCAAACACAGGTGATATCGGCCTATTCAAGATCACTTCTGAAGGTGGTATTGCTGCGGGTATTCGTCGTATTGAAGCGGTAACAGGTGAAGCTGCACTAGATGCAGTAGAAGCTCAAGCTAACGCTTACGAAGAGAAACTGGCTGAGTCAGCTAAGAAAGCGAAATCGCTAGAGAAAGAAATCCAACTGCTTAAAGAAAAGATGGCTGCTGCAGAAAGCGCAAACATCATGGGCAAAGTAGAAGACATCTCTGGTACTAAAGTTTTGGTTGCTGCAATTGAAGGCGCAGACAACAAGAACCTACGTACTATGGTTGATAATGCTAAAAACCAAGTAGGTAGCGGCATCATCCTGATCGCGAACGTAGCAGACGGTAAAGTTGGCTTGATTGCTGGTGTAACCAAAGACCTAATCGGCAAAGTAAAAGCGGGTGATCTCGTCAAGATGGTTGCTGAGCAAGTTGGCGGTAAAGGCGGCGGTCGTCCAGATATGGCTCAAGCGGGCGGTACAGACGTTGCAGCACTGCCAGAAGCGCTTAAATCTGTGCGTACTTGGCTAGAAGAGCGTCTTTAAGCTTAAGTAATTGATACAAAGATGCCCAATCAGTTGATTGGGCATCTTTTATTTTGCCTATTGGAAGTGTGTTTAAACAAGGTTTGATTGAGATTAACCAAGAAGTCTAATGGTGGCGTTAGACTCCTTGGTTAATTTTTTATTGCTTCGCCCTGACGCGGAGTATGTGTTTTTTTGTCATATATAGACATTGGTCTTGGGAAGGTGAGGACGGGTGAAAATGCCTCTTATCGTGCAGAAATTTGGTGGAACGTCGGTGGGTTCAATTGAACGAATCCATCATGTAGCAGAAAAAATCATTGAAGCGAAAAATGAAGGGAACCAGATCGTGGTTGTCGTTTCTGCTATGTCTGGTGAAACAAATCGGTTAGTTAATTTAGCCACGCAAGTTGATAGCGTACCAAACGCTAGAGAACTGGATGTGTTGTTAACGGCTGGCGAGCAAGTTTCCATGGCCTTGTTAGCAATGACGTTACACAAGTTAGGTTATGAAGCGACATCGATGACTGGCTATCAAGCCAAGATACACACGGATTCTAATCATAATAATGCAGCGATTGAGCGTATTGATACTGCTCCGATTCAAGCTCTGCTAGATGACAACCAGATTGTTATTGTTGCAGGCTTTCAAGGATTCAATGCGAAAGGTGATATCACGACATTAGGCCGCGGTGGTTCAGATACTACAGCGGTCGCGCTTGCAGGTGCCTTGCAGGCGAAAGAATGCCAGATCTATACTGATGTAGATGGTGTTTACTCTTGTGACCCTAGAGTCGTAAAACAATCTCAGAAATTAGATACTTTAGACTTTCCTTCTATGGAAGAGATGGCTCGCCGAGGCGCTAAGGTATTGCACCTTCCTTGTGTTCAGTATGCATGGCAGCACAACGTGTCATTGCGAGTGCTTTCAAGCTTTGAACAAGGCGAGGGCACATTGATCGCGGGTAATCAGTGTTTGAATGATATTGCTGGCATCGCCATCCAAAGAGATATGGTGCGTATCGAGTGTTTGAATGAAGATTTACCGTCTTTCATTTCACATTGCCAACTGTTGGGGATCGAAGTCTGTAGTGTGATCGAGGAAACAGAACGGGCAGCACTCATTATTAAACAAGACATAAGTGCCAAATTAAAACTAGTTTTTGCTGAGAAAATCCGTAATAGTGAACAGGTTAGTTTGTTAACTGTGGTAGGAAGCCGAACACAAGAAATTGTGGTCAGTTCACATGGATTGTTGTCTGAAGGCGAAATTGATGTACAGCATCACTTATTGCAGCAGCAGTCTTTAACTTTGGTGATATCACCAACGCAAGTCGATATGGCTGCTAACATATTACACAATGCATACATCGTAGCGCGTGAAACACAGGGTTATCCTAAAAAAGAAGTGCATTTTGGTTAAATAAACTCAATCGATAGTTTACGAAAATATAACTTTTGTTGGATAATGCTCTCGTAGCTAGATAAATTTAGAGATTACTCAAGGAGCAAAGAATGCTAATTTTGACTCGCCGCGTTGGCGAAACACTGATGATTGGTGATGAAGTAACAGTTACTGTACTAGGCGTTAAAGGTAACCAAGTACGTATCGGTGTTAACGCACCTAAAGAAGTATCTGTTCACCGTGAAGAGATCTACATGCGCATTCAAGCTGAAAAAGGTAATGGTAACGTTGCATCTGGCAACTACTAATACTTTTGCGTAGAGAAGAGGCTAGCATTGTTGCTAGCCTTTTTTGATCTTGGGGAACCGAAACACTGATTGGGACATAGATGGGTTGGATAACGGATCGGTCTCAAAGTGGTGAAGTGAATGCTTTGTGATGCTGCGAGATACAGACAAGGTTGAACAGAACTGTTGCTCTGTATTTTGTTTGGCAAAACTCAAGATTTATTCGCTTCCCCTATGGCGAAAATACGCATCCCGTAGTATTGTGCCATCAGCGGTAGCACTTGCTGCTGGAGAAATTAGATAATTGTTTTCGGCTGTTTATTATTGCCAATCTTTCACCTTAATTTTTAAGGGAAAAAGCGCGATTTGAATCTTATAAGTTCAATTTGCAAGCGCTTTGATTAAATAGCAAACGGTTGAGTGTTTTTGTCCAATTTTTTTCAATAAAGTGTTTGACATATTTTCGGTAAAACGTAATATGTGCCTCCGCAAGACGGTGAGGTGGCCGAGAGGCCGAAGGCGCTCCCCTGCTAAGGGAGTATGTGGTTTGTAGCTGCATCGAGGGTTCGAATCCCTCCCTCACCGCCATTTCTTGCGAGTCTAAAATTAGCAATTTAGACAATGTAAATGTGCGTCCTTAGCTCAGCTGGATAGAGTACCTGGCTACGAACCAGGCGGTCGGAGGTTCGAA
>NZ_JBFSVA010000018.1:0-93387 GCF_041467655.1 Vibrio sp. 10N.247.311.49 | reverse complement strand
GTGTAGAGCTCCAATCGTTTTCTGGAGCCTTAGTGATGATGTTGATTGTACCGCCCATACCATCTGAACCGTAAAGTGCAGACATTGGGCCACGGATTATTTCAACACGTTCGATCGAATCAGCAGGAATCGTTGATAGGTCGAAGTCGTTACCACGGATGATGGCACTTGCAGAGCTTAAACGACGACCGTTCACCATGATAAGAGTGTAATCTGAATCCATACCACGAATAGAGATCATCTGACGGCCAGCACGTGTGCTATCAAAATCAGACTCAACACTCGTTGATTCGGCAACGATGTCTGCCAAGGTAATACCAGGGCTGTCTTCGATGTCTTGCGCGGTGATAACCGACATTGAAGCTGGCGCTTGTTTTAGTGCCATCTCGGTACGAGTTGCCGTAACAACCATTTGCTCATCTGTTGCTTGCGCTTCTTCTTGCGCCAACACGTTAGCTGAAAGTGAGGTACAAATAACAGCGACTGCGATCGAAAGGGGTTTACGAACCAAAAGAGGTTTGCGAATCAAAAGAGATCTCTCAGACATGATATTCATTCTTATATGTGATTGGTAATGATAATGGTTTGCATTAAACAACCAACTACCACTCTTATCAACGAAAGTTTCATACCAAAAATCGATTCTCGTTATTCACCATTCAAATAATGAAAGAGATCTATATCCAACTTGATAGGTATTCGTAATTTTCATTCACCCTGCAGATGGATTATGTATAAAGCTCTTTGAATATATTGCGAACCCAGCGACACATCGGGTCGTTATGAAAGCGCTTATGCCAGTATAAGTAGACGTCTTCTGATGGGTGGCGCAACGCTTTAGGCACGCGTTTACAAACAAGATCTCTTTGCGTAGCGGCTTGTTGAGCAAAAGGTGTCGGTAAATGAAAGATGATGTCGGTTGCTTCTGCCATATCCGGCGCGACGTTAAAATTGGAAAGCTGAATTGGAATGGACAGCTGGCGCTGCTTATCAATCAAGCCAAGATCTTTAAATCGACTTTCGATCGAGAGCTTCTTATCCCCTTGCAGTGAGATTTGACCAAGTTGGCTATTCAACAAGTCATCAACCGTGATCTCTTTGTCCGCCAAAGGATGTTTTTTACTCATCAGCAAACGGTAATCGCGGCTAATCACGAACATTCGATACAAATTTTGCTCTGAACTTAACGGCTCGTGGGTCGACAACACAAAGTGCGCATCACCGGATAACAGAGGCTCAAAGTGTCGTTTAGGAATCGAGTCGATATCAACAGTCATGTTTGGCGCTTGTTGACGTATCTCCGCAACTACCTTGGGCAGCAAGTGCGCGACATTAGGCACTAAACCAAAGAAGCGAACCGTACTGTCACTGCTTTGCGGTTCGAATACATCGCCATGTACCAGCTTTTCTAAACGTGTCAGTACCGAATTGAGATCTTGCTTAATGGCTTCTGCTTTTGGCGTTAACTCATAGCCATAAGCCGCTCGCACCAATAGATCATCATTGAAAACGGTACGCAGTTTTTGCAGAGATCGGCTCACCGTAGGTTGGCTCATATCTAGCGCCAATGCCGTGTTGGAAACGTGCTTCTCTTCAAGAAGGTGTTTAAGAATAACGAGTAGATTGAGGTCGACTTGAGCAAGATTCATTATGCAAATATTAACAATATATAAAATTCAATGTGCGCATAGTGCTATTTCTTAACATGTAATACAATTGATAATCACTCCTATTTTGATCTAGAGCAATATGCAGAGCAGAGTTTAAGGTTAAGTGGGTTTTAAAGCTCTAAGTCAGAACTGTTTAAACATAAAAAAGAGAGGCACAATGGCCTCTCTTTGATCGTCTACTTTATATTGCTAGCGTTGAGCTATCAGACTACAGCTTTGTCCAAGCATCTTGCCAGTATTGGCTATCTGCTGGAGCGTAAGACGCGCTTGCACACCATGCCGTGTATGGCCAAGGCTTACATTCGTACAAGCCATTATCGCTGCCGACCACAATGTCACCCGCTGCGTAGTTGGTGCCCGCTTCATATGGAGGATAATCACCTGGAGGAGGTGTTGTACCACCACCGTCTTTAACAGCGAACGAATCGTTTACCATCACCATTTCACCGTCAGATGCTTTACCGACCACTTCAAGTCCATATTGCCCTTCCGCTACATCGTATAAGTCGATGGTAATGGCGCGGCTGTCCGTTACGTTAACCTTAGTTTGCTCAACCACAGTACCTGCACTGTTGATCACCATAGCGGTAACATCTAACGCTTCATTTGATGTCAGTGTTAGATCTAAACGAACATTGCCGTTATCTGGCGCATATTCTGATTGAAGCCCTGAAACAGCAAGCTCTAAGTCATCGCCCGGATCTGGGTTACCACCACAAGAAGAATCTGAAACTTTTCTCCAAACGCCCCACTCACCTGTCGTTCCAGGTTCTTCGCCGCGAGTGTACCACCCTGCTCCCCACGTTGAACCGTCATGAGATACTTGGTCACCTTCAACATAAACGGTGTCGGCATCCCATGCAGCAGCACAGTTAGAACCATCAGTTACTGACACTTTACGGTCAGCAGTTACGGTTTGGTTCGCGCTATCTGTTACGCTGTATACAAGTGTGTAGTTGCCGATTTCATTCACATCGACACTGCCAGTGTGTGTGATGGTGCTTGTTAGGTCACCATCTTCAGCATCATTTGCACTAACATCCGCCATCGGATCAAATGCGTTACCTAACATGACAGTAGTATCAGACACGCCATCGAATACAGGTTTTTGGCTGTAAACTTCTACCGTTCTTGCTTTGGTTGTTTCATTGTTATCGCTATCTTTAACACGGTAAGTCAGTACATAAGTGCCGATAACCGCCGTTTCGACGTATCCTTCAACATCGATTGATGACGTTAGATCGCCGTCTTCTTTGTCTGTTGCCGTTACGCCATCCATAGGATCAAACGTTGTTCCGTGAAGAACACGCGTATTTTCGACACCTTTAAGAACAGGCTCACCCTCTACTGGTGGTGGCGTTACTTGACCGTGTACAAACGGGCCGTAGTCTTTAATAAACTGCTCGTTGTATTGTTGGCCGTTTTTGTTGGTGCCCATGTCCCAGTTAATAGACCAAGTCATTACACCACGTAGCGGTTGGCCTTGCGCCGTTAGGCTATCAAATGCGTCGTATAAATCTTGTGGTTCTTGCACAAAACCTGTCGCTGCAGCATCGATACTTGAAGGAATACCAAACACGAGCTTGTCATGTGGGATTTTGTGGAAGCCACGCGTTCCGTTGATAAGCGAATCAGAAATGTAGTAGATGAATTCTTCTTTTAACGCATCGTTGTTTTGAGCAATCCAACCCACGCCTTCAACCCAGATACCATCGCCACCTTGGTTGTAAAATTGTGGGTTAATCCAGTCGTAGTAGCCTTCTAGATTATCGATATAAGGAACGTACTTACCGCCTGTCGTGAGATACGGGAACTCAGGCGCCATAGTAATAAGGAAGTTTTTACCTTCAGCACGGTAGTGGTCTTTTACCAACTTAAGAGCATCAGGAATCACGGTTTGATTGTTTGCTGCGGTTACGGCTGCTTGTTCAAGGTCAATATCTAGGCCATCGAAACCGTAACGCTCAGTTAGACGGATAATCTCATCAGCAAAGGCTCTTTCATCACCGGTTTCTAGCTCTACGTGTGCATCCGCACCACCTAAAGCCAACAGCACAGAGCGACCTTGCTTGTTGAGTTCCGAGATTTGGTCAATAAATTGTTGTTCTGAAAGCCCAATGGTTGGGTCCAGTTTAAAAGTTGGGATTCGACCATCAGCCACATCGTAGACCTTCATGAATGACACATTCACGATGTTGTACATTGGGTTCACTTCATCCAGCGTCACACATGGCGCATTACCACCTTGGTAGCCGCCACCGTCACACCAGTTATGCCAATAGCCAACCACCACGCCAGAGTCTGGATTCGTCATATCTGAACCATTCGCATAAACAGCGCCAGACATTGCCGCCATGCCGAGCGATACTGCTAATTGTAGAGCTTTACGTTTCAACATTAGTCCCACTTCCTTACTTAACAGCTGTGCCAATCACAACCGAACCAATTCATTGTAATCATGAATATTTATAGAAAAGTAATGGAATTTTTAGGAAAAGATGACCTTTGATTTAACTTGTGATTTTAAGTCACAGATTGAATATCAGAATCAATATGACTTTGACTTTTCATTCAAATTGAAATGCTAAAAACTGTTATTTTCGGCTGAATGCATTGACCATATAAATATTTGATCAACCTTAATTCACTAAGATAATTAACCAAAAATATAAAAAATCACCGATAGGAAAAAATAAACTTTAAATCGGCAAAAATCATCCCAAATACGCCGTAATTACTGACCTAAGACCAGATACCATTGCGAGTGATATCACTAAAACAGCTTGGATATAGCCATCATACATGTGCTAGCAATACACACGTATAACGGAATATAGGAGCAAGAATTTGTAGGATTTTGAATGTATACGTCGGGAGTTTTTCAGTTAACCGTCAGTGCCAGATGAATAATATGCATCCAATAGTGAAATAAAATTCACCTTATCAAGTTCATTAAGTTGATTAATTCCAGCCGCTGCTTTTCTTCCTCCGCCAGTCGCAAAACTTGAGCAAATTTCGTCTGCACCCGTTCTATTTGATAATGGCGCACGTAAGCTCACCGTGTAAGACTCGCCGTCTTGGTTTTTCGTTAATACTGCTTGCGCTCGGTTTGGATCTTGATTAACGATTTCATTACCAAATACGCCACTGATGCGCCTTGCCCAAGTCTCGCCTGGTAGTTCAAACACACGTGCGACTTCACTTTCATAAACAGGAGCAAGGTTTGATAACTGCTGGCAATCATTTTGATAAGCAGCTCGCAGTCGATAAAACACCGAGTCTTTATCATCCAAAAGATCAAACGGGTTCGGGTATTGATAAAGGGTTTCGTAGAGCTCAGCTGGCGTGAAATGCAAATCACTGAGTGACGAACCGTAACCGTTGTAGTTAATCAAGGTACCTAGCTCTTCTAGAAACTCTTTTTGAGATTGAGCGAATCCATTTTCATCCGCTAGCCGCGCCGCCACCGTTTTTAGATTGTCGCCAAAGGCAGCTGCGATTGCCCAAGCCACATGCGCACCATTCAGCTTCTGGTTAATCAGCAAGCTCGTGCAGCTCTCTGGCGCGGTATCAATCAGAGTATCTAAATGACTAGAAGTTGGGACATCCCCTGTTCGGTGGTGATCGCAATAAAATACATTGATGTTTGCGTCTAGCAGTGAGTGCAGTGCAGGCAGGTTTTTCTCCATCGATACATCTAAAACGGTAACGGAAGAAACATCACCTTGCTTACCCGGCTCCATAGTTTGAGTAACAACTTGAGAGACCAACTTAATATCACGCTTAACACCAGTAATGAGCACGCTCTCTCTTGGCTCACTTAATCGCAGCTGTAACAACGCGATTATGCCATCTGCGTCTCCGTTGAATACGTCGTAGTGCATGTTGTTCCTTTTACTCTCAATCAGATTAGGCTTGAAGTTTATATCTGTATTTTTACAAGCACCGTTGTTTATTATCAATATCAACTTGTTAGGTGATATAACTCTATTGAACATAGCGGTTATTCACGGCTTGTGCTATTGATCAAAAACTCAAGATTATACGAAATACGCTTAATCTCACTTCAAAACTATGAGCGCGTTCCTTGTATGGCTTTTGAAAGTTTAATATCGAAGTTGATAACCTTTTGTTCATGTACATAAAAGTGACCACAACGAACCGTTACGCTTTGATACAATTAGAGTTGGATTAGTTAGGTTTTTACTCGAATTGACATTTATAAGCGTTTAAAATGACTTTCGAGTTAGCGAAAACTTTCAATTCAAACCACAGATCCAAAGGTACACTGCATTTCCATGATCAACTTCGAACCCAAACGCCCTTATCAAACCCTCGGTCTTATCTTGAGAAAAGAACTATCTGATGGTCTTTACCCGATTGGAAGTCGTTTACCGCCCGAGCGAGATATTGCTGAGCGTCTATCCGTGAGCAGAGCTGTGGTTAGAGAAGCAATCATCATGCTGGAACTTGAGGGACTCGTTGAAGTAAAGAAAGGCTCGGGAGTGTACATCGTTAACTTACCGACTACATCAACAGTGGCACAAAATGAAGATGTAGGTCCTTTTGAAATGCTTCAAGCAAGACAGTTATTGGAAAGCAGTATTGCTGAGTTTGCTGCAACACAAGCAACCCCTGCTGATATCGAAAAAATGCGTGAAGCTCTAGAAATTGAGCGCCGCGAAATTGAAAACAATGTCCAAAATCCGGTTGGTGACAGAATGTTCCATCAGTGTATTGCCGAAGCGACACAGAATTCTGTGCTGGTCGATATTCTAAAGGAATCGTGGGAACGTCGTGAGTCTAGCCCTATGTGGAAGATACTGCATACACATATCGAGATCCAAGACTATAGGAAAGAGTGGCTAGATGATCATGCTGCTATTTTGCTAGCAATGAGACGCAAGAACCCAATCGAAGCCAAGCAAGCGATGTGGCAACATCTAGAACATGTGAAGATTAGGCTTTTAGAGCTTTCTGATTTTACCGACCCTAATTTTGATGGTTATCTGTTTAACTCCATTCCCGCTATCGCGACATCAAAAGACAATCTTTAGAAAATAGGTGACATAAAATACTTATGTCACCTGATTTTTACGGAGTGATCTCCTCACCAGTTTCTACATTGAGCTTAAAAGACTGGCCCGCATGGGCAAGTATCAAAGTATTTTCGTCAGTTAACACGTAATCTATTGGTTGTTTTAAGCAACTCATAACCACTTGATGTTGCTGCTGTTCTTCTATGAACCATTCTAGATGTTTAATATCTTTCTGAGCGTCAGATTCAACATTCCCTTTGAAACCATCACCGTCATCAATTTCACTTGTTAACTTAACTACACAAGAAGGATCACTCATCATTCCAAGATAATAAGTTTCTTGTTCATGGTACAAATCAACACTCCCCCCCTTAATAACAACTTCGAGCGGGGTATGGGCTCGCCATTGCATCGATTTGGGTTCAGATAGCCTAATGTTGTCGACAATAACGACCCCGTTATCTGCAACTTGTATTATTGTTCGCACAAACGACTCACAACTCTCATAAGCATTCGCGAGATCTAGAACGACACATTGAAACTCATTGCTATCAATTCGAGTGATTACTGTTGCTTGAGCTGTTGCGCAATCTATCTTCTGACCTTCAGTCGCGTTGGTAACGCTATCGTCTAAATTGACACCACCAAATAAGGGTAAATTATGCGCCTGCGTAGTTCGAGTCCATAAACTATGATGTTTGCTACCAAACCTATAGCCATAACTGCCACTCGGAGTAAGAACATTAACGCCATCATCGACTAGTGCAACATTCCCTTGATCAGCATGGCGATGAGAACTATTACCAAACTTACTTGCTCGGTAGTACACCGACATTTTACTATGGGCAGTTTTACCTAACCCTGCGTATGAATAGTAAATGTTGTTCGACGCAGGGCTCACACACAGAGCAGTCTCGTCAGAAACAAACGCCTCATTTGAAGTCATTAACGTATTAGAAACGGTTGAATGTTGATCCGATTTTTCAAATTGTAACTGCGGATACGTCGGTACTATATCTAATAAATGGAGCTTGTAAGTCTCAATATTGGACTCTAACTTCTTGGACTCTAATATCGACTTCGTACAACCATACCGTGGTGCATATATTCTGAGTGGATTTTGCGCAAAGAAACCAGGCCACTCTTTACCTTCTCTCTTGCACCAGAAGCCATCACCAAAGGGATGAATTCGATCGTTATTCGCCACAAAGTCCAAAGCAAACTTAACGTAATTCTTATAAAACGGGTGATTATAGAAAGAAAAGCCACTTAAACGCTCAACCGACAAGAAAAACGGATGGTGCCACTTGGTATAGGAAGAAGAATAAAAAGGCCCCTCAACCCAACTGCCATCTTTTCCGCCATAGAAAGGCAACACACCTCGGTAAATCATTAAGGCGTAATTAAGCCAACGTTCACAAGTTTTAAGTTCAAACTCTTTGTGTAACACAAGGGCAGCAACGCCTAAGTAAGCAGGCAAACGCGATGTATGTGAATGTCCCGGGTACTGTTTAAACTTATCTTGCTCTAAGCGCTCTTCCATTTGATAGGCATATCGAATTAAGAGCGGCCTGACGAATGAACACTCGTCGGTCGTCAGCAATGGAGACAACCAATGATAGGCAAGATACAAATTTCGCGTCATTGACAGGCCAATTTCATCTCCCCACGTACAAGGCCTTAACAGTGACGCCGGGCCTTCAGGGCTCCACTCGGATAAGCGCAATAAAATTTGGCATGCCTTATGTCCTGCCACCTCATCACCCCACACCTTATATAGTAATGTTAGTGCGATAAGATCGCGATCAATCCAACGTCTTACGTTAGCGATAGCTGTACGCTTCCCTTCTTCATTACCACGGCGATAATGATTAGAATATAAAATGTCATCTATATCAGTTAGTTCAACACTATTGCGTAACTTGTCTCTTGCACTTAATGAAGCATTGCTGACTGCGTCAATATCTTCATCGAGATACATCATAAACTGGTCTTTATTAGTACACAGTGAGAATAGTGACATAGCGTCCGGTGCCAAGTAGTTTTCTGACTCCGTCGTGATTTCAAAAACAATCCAATCAGATTTTGCTAGAGTATTGAGGCAAGTCACTCTCCAGCGATAGCTACCTTGAGGTAACTGAAATGTCGGTTGTAAAGGAGACTGCACCGATTTCCAATCCCATTTTTGCTCACCGTCTTTGTCTTCAAGTTCGATGTTATATGCAGAACCATACTCTCCTTGAGGCCAATTGAAACTTGGGGGATTGACTGAGGAAATTTCGTTACAAGGCGACAAAAAAATTTGGAAATCATGCGTTCTTTCTAGTTGTAGCATGTGTTACTCCTCTATTTCGACCAATGATATTGCCCTGTCTCTGCATCAATATGACCAATTTGCTTCGCTGGGGTCCCTGCAAAAATCGAATATGGGGGCACATCGGATGTCACTACCGAATTAGCACAAATCAATGAACATTTACCGATGCTCACTCCTGGAGTGACAACAACACCAGATGTCAACCAAACACCCTTTGCGATTGTGACCTTTCCGCTTTCCAAATCACTACGACCACTAAAGCTCTCTGAAGTCGGGTCAAATAAATGATTAGACGCAACGACAGAAACATGTGGCCCTACCAAAACGTCTTCACCAACCTCCACATCACCATTAATGTAGCTGTATAGGCCTATATAACTTCGTGTTCCGATTTGGTTTTCACCAATGCGAACGATAGCTCCTGGAGCAACTCGAACATTATTGTTGGTGAAGCCTAAGATTTGAGCTCTCGACTCGTCATCATGTTTATTATTACTTTGTGTTGTATATAGGGTGAATTTTCTAAATTCCTCATCCGAAAGTTCACCGCCAAATTTTTGTTGAACCGACATATCATCACCTATAAATAAAGGGAAGTAACAGTAACGACTTCCCTTATTGATTATCAATATTTTCACTGACACTAAATAAGCTAATCCGATAATATCCCTGGGTTAGCTTAATTTAAAAACCCAATATCGAATTGAAAACACATTAATTAAAATGAGACCGAGTCAATGCATACTCGACACCACGAATCTCAGCTAAGCCTTTTAAACGGCCTATGCAAGAATACCCTGGGTTTGTTTTTTTATTTAAGTCGTCAATAATTTGGTGACCATGATCAGGCCGCATTGGAATTAAATCACTTTGTCCATTATTAGTACGACGATTTTCTTCTTTAAGAAGTGCAAATATCACTTCATACATATCAACATCACCATTGAGATGAGCTGCTTCATGGAAGTTGCCGGGTTCTTCTTCGCGCTTTGTTGAACGCAGATGCGTGAAATAAATTCGATCACCAAAAGTTTCAATCATCTTCACAAGATCGTTATCGTCTCGCACGCCATAAGACCCGGTACACATAGTAATACCGTTCATTTTGCTCGGTACACGATGCGTCAAGAATTCGATATCTTCAATCGTAGATACCACTCGCGGTAAACCAAGAATTGGGCGTGGTGGATCATCAGGGTGAATGGCCAACTTCACGCCGTACTCTTCACACACTGGGGTAATTTCGTTTAGGAAGTAAACTAAATTTTCACGTAACTTATTGCCGTCAATGTGTTGGTACTGATCCAGTTGCTCTCTAAACTGCTGAAGAGTATAGCCTTCTTCCGCACCTGGTAGACCAGCGATGATATTCGATGTTAGCTGTGCAATTTTGTCATCAGGCATGTTAGAAAAACGAGTTCGAGCAAGTGCAATGTCTTCTTTTGAATACTCTTCATGTGCACCTTCTCGTTCTAGTATGCATAGCTCAAAAACAGCAAAGTCAATATGGTCAAACCTTAATGCTTTTGAGCCATCTGGGAGTACATACTCTAAATCTGTTCTCGTCCAATCAAGAACTGGCATAAAGTTATAGCAAACTGTATCAACTCCGCATTCAGATAAATTGACAATAGATTGCTTATAGTGCTCTATCCATTGAATGAAATTTCCAGTTTGAGTCTTGATCTCTTCATGAACAGGGATACTTTCGACAACTTCCCATGTAAGTGAATTTTCTTCTATTAACTTTTTACGTTTTAGTATTTCTTCTTTAGACCATATTTCACCATTCTTAATATGATGTAATGCCGTTACGATTCCTGTTGCCCCAGCCTGACGAATATCATTAAGCGTTACAATATCATTTGGACCATACCATCGCCAAGTTTGCTTCATAAGTTATTACCTATTATTAATTTTTTTGATGAAGCCTTATTAAGGCTTCATCTGATATTTTATTTAATTAGACAGTGTAAGCTTTTAGTTTTACATCATTTAACTTACCAGCTCGTAGTAATAGCCAAGATATAAACCCGACAATCGCTGCCATTAATACAAATAACATTCTTCCCCACATAGGGTTTGGTATCAGCGTTAATAGGAGAAGCGCTGCACTTGTCGCCAATAACACTCGACCAAGTAAAATGTACTGTTGTCTATCAGCTTCGAAGCTTTGAGGCGAATCTTCTACAATTACTGGAGTTTCTGCATTACTAAAGAACTCTGCGATTTCTTCAGCACGCTTACCTGTTGGCTCTTTATAGAAAAGTTGAGTCAGCAAGAAGAAACCACCTGTGATAATAATGTGCCCTGTTACGCCCATGGTTATCGATTTCATTTCAGCGAATTCACGACTAGACAATGGTTCAGATAAATTAAACAGGCTTTCGATCATTGGTGCATTTGTTGAAGCAATAACGGCTGAAACACAAGCGCCTACGGCAATGGTTGCCCAACATGACCAATCTGGAGTCTTCTTGATAAAGAAACAAAGCAGTGACGGAATAAGCACAGGGAACGCGACAAGCGTACTCACCATCATAAGTGCATCAAATAGACCAAAATCTTGCAGTTTGCTCATGAACAAGCCACAAACAATAATCAACAAGCCGAATACCACGGTAGAAACTTTACTTGCAAACAAGATCGATTTATCTGATTTGTCTTTTGCCATGTAAGGTTCATAAACGTTTTTAATGAATATGCCGGCATTTCTATTTAATGCAGAGTCCATTGACGACATGGTTGCAGCAAACATAGCTGACATCATCAAGCCAACCATCCCAACGGGCATCTCGTTACGAACGAAGACAAAATAAGTGGCATTAGAAATATCTTTGCCTAGAACATCGAGGCCCCATGTAGACATATCTGGGTAATTTCCGCTTACATACCAAGCAGGAAGGAACCAAATGAAAGGTCCAAACGCCATTAGACAACACGCTAGGATTGCAGCTTTACGTGCATTATTAGTATCTTTTGCTGCAATATAGCGGTAAGAATCAATCATATTGTTTGTACTGAAGAACTGTTTGATGAAAATACAGATAAACCAGCCAACAAATAAGTAGGTATAGCTATACCCTTCTCCAACAAACCCTTGATCAGGCAAACCCGCTTCTAGGATTGGTGCTACACCACCAGATTTGTATATCGCTACGATTGTCGCTATGAAGGTAACAACAGTAATGATGATCATCTGTATAAAGTCTGATGCAACTACAGCCCAACTTCCGCCGACCAGAGACATAAGAAGTACAACCATACCCGCAGCAACTATCGTTGTTTCAATTGGGATATTAAATACCGCACTTGCAAAGATCGCTAATGCATTCAGCCATAGCGCAGCCTGAAGTACACTCGACGGTACCGTCGCCCACGTTACAACTTGCTCGCTAACAGGACCAAAACGTTTGCGAATGCCTTGGATTGGACTGATAACTCGCATCTGTCGAGCTCTTGCAGCAAAGAATAAGTAGTTACAAAAGTAACCAAGAGCATTCGCAAAAAAGATAACAGAGATGGATAAGCCAACATCAAGAGCTTTTCCCATTACGCCAGTAAACGTCATAGCACTCAGTGCTTGAAGAAATGCTGTGGACCCAACCATCCACCACAACATTTTGCCTCCCCCCCTAAAGTAATCACTTGTCGATGACGTTGCTGATCGAAACATCCAACCTACTCCGAGGAGGAAAACGAAGTAGCCTATAACTATAAGTATATCGATATTCATAATGATCCCTAACCGTGATATTTAAAAACTAAACACCTTTCGCTTTCTTTTATATCGCCCCTAGATATTGGCTGTCAAAATTGGTCTACCAATTGGTTGACACTTCTCACAAAAAAATAAATCTCTGATGATATGCCGTTTAAATAATACAAATGAATGTTACTCTCTAATGGTAATTTTTATAGCCGTCTGATTTTAAAAATTGGAGTGAGAGTGCGGAAGTATGAATAAAAATGTTTTAAATCAATACTTAAAAGAAGAACAGAGAATTGTTCACATTGGCTTAGGGGCTTTTCATCGAGCTCATCAAGCTTTATATACAAGCGAATTGTTAGACAATAAAAAGTCTAACTGGACGATCTGTTCCATTAACTTATTTGGTTCACAATCGCTTATTCAGCAGTTAAGAGAGCAAGGTCATTGCTACACTGTTTTGGAGAGAGGTGCGACAAGCGAACAAATAAAAATATCAAAGGCAATCACTCAATCCTTACATCCAGATCTAGACGGTCAGTCGACTATCATCGAAAAAATTGCGAATCCAAACGTTCGTATAGTCTCAATGACTATCACAGAAAAAGGCTATTGCATTGAACCAAGTACTGGCTCTCTTGATGTTAACAATCGTCTCATCCAGCTCGATCTCGACTCACCTTCTCGTCCAGTGTCCGCCATCGGTTATATCGTTGAAGGTTTAAGACTCAGAAAAGAAAGGAATATTAACGCGTTCACCGTATTGTCTTGCGACAATATTCAAAACAATGGAGAAGTAGCGAAGTCGGCTATTCTTAGTTTTGCAAAATTGGTCGACTTGGAGTTGTATTCTTGGATAGAGGCTAATGTCACATTCCCAAACACTATGGTAGACCGTATTGTTCCAGCGGCGAGTAAAGAAAGCTTATCTTATATAGAAACAGCTATCGGCTACTCGGATCCATGTGCCATCGCTTGTGAACCTTTTCGACAATGGGTAATAGAAGATAAGTTTGCAATTGGTCGACCAAATTGGGATGAAGTGGGCGCGCAATTTGTCGATGATGTCATACCTTTTGAAGAGATGAAGCTACGCATGCTAAATGGTAGTCACTCACTTCTTGCGTACTTGGGATACTTGAGTGGTTATAAGTATGTGTCAGAAGCGATTTCAGACCCATATTTTAAGAAGGTGATTCTAGACTTCATGATGAATGAGCAAACGCCTTCATTGTCGTTACCAAAGGAAACTGACATTGCAGCTTACGCAGATTCGCTGATTGAACGTTTCTCTAACCCAAATTTAAAACACCTTACCTCTCAGATAGCAATGGACGGAAGTCAGAAATTACCACCACGATTTTGTGAATCTCTCAAATATAACCGTGAAAATGCTGTTCAAACAACTTGGTTAGAGTTGGGCATTGCAGGGTGGATGGCTTATGTGATTGGCATGGATGACAACGGCGATGCTATCGAGGTTCATGATCCAATGGCTGGCGTGTTCAAGCAAATCAAACAAGAAAGTAAAACGCCTCGTGAAGCTGTCATTTCTTTATTAAGCATTGATGGTATTTTTGAATCTAGCCTTCTTGCAGATGCCGAATTCGTAAATAAGATAGTCGACCTTTTCGAATGTATTCAAGAGGTTGGTGCAATGCAAACTTTACATAACTTAACAAAAACACTGAACTTAAAGGGCTAGGCATGGAATACAAAAATAAGTTGATTCGATTTGGTCAGAACCGCGTTTGGCGCTCTTACAGTGGTGGTAAGGTTTTAGACCAAATTAATAACGAAAGCGTTCCGGTCGACTCTCATTTTCCTGAAGACTGGATTGCATCGGTCACTAAAGCCGTTAACCCAGGTCGAGAAACAATCAGTGAAGGTCAATCAACTGCGATTATCGGCGATCACTCACTCGATTTCGCCGAATTATTAGATCTAGATCCTGAGTATTTTTTAGGTAAAGAGCACTTCAGTAGATTCGGTCCTAACCCTATGGTTTTGATTAAGTTTCTAGACTCTTCAATTCGCTTACATTTCCAAGCACACCCAACCAGAGAGTTTGCCCAAAAGCACCTAGATTCAAATTCAGGCAAGGCTGAAGCCTACTATATTTTACAAGTTCGTGAGGAGATTGATGATCCTTATATTTATCTCGGATTTCAGACGCCTCCGACTAAAGAAACGTTGAAAGAGATCATTGTTGAACAAGACATTAACCGACTGAAAACTTGCTTCGAAAAAATCAAAGTATCTCCTGGTGAGTGTTACTTTATTCCAGGAGGAATGCCTCACGCGATTGGCGAAGGCATTCTAATGATTGAGATAATGGAACCATCGGACTGGGCTGTTCGATTTGAGTTTGAACGAGCTGGTTATACACTTCCTGAAGAAGCTCGCTACATGAAGCGAGATTTGGACTTTTGCCTTGATGTTTTTGACTATTCAGAGAAGTCGGTTGAAGCTGTGGCAACTCAGAACAAAAAGACACCTCAACTATTAACAACTTATGCTGACGGATCGGTAAAAGAGTCTCTCATTGATGACAAAACAACCGACAGATATCGAGTTTGTCGCACAAAAGTCATTAGCAGCATCACCAAATCTGAGAACGACTTTTATGTCGGTGTTATTGCTGCTGGCAGTTGTACGATTAAATTAGACGAAGAAATTTTAGTACTCAATAAGTACGATAAATTTTTCTGCCCGGCTGGCATTGAAAATATCACGATAGAAACAGACGATGGCGTCGAGATTATTGAATGCTACCCACCATTAACGAATTAATCCTGAGTTAACGTATTGAAATGGAACCAATAAAACTTTATTACGACGCCTTTATCTTTGATATGGATGGAACATTAGTAAACTCCGAGCCGCTCAAAGGCCAAGCATTAGCGCTGACCTGTAAAGACTATGGTTCCATCGTTGACCACCGTATTTATCAAAATGTAATGGGTATGAAATGGGAAAATGTCGTTCAGTATTTTTTCAAAGTTGGAGAAATCGAACCAGAGAGACAAGAGTTTAACGATAAATTTAAGGAACATTATCAATTACTCCTTTCACAAAGATTATCTATCAATAAAGGTGTCGTTGGCCTCCTACAGCAACTAAAATCTTCTGGGAAGCGATGTGCGGTTGTAACTTCTGCGCAACAGTGGATGGCTAACCAAATACTGGAAGCTTGTAAACTTGAGCACTTGTTTGATCTTGTCATCGCTAAAGAGCATGTTTCAATGCACAAGCCAGATCCGGAAGCTTATTTGTTGGCGCTATCTAGATTAAATGTAACCGCAAGTAAAACCATTATCTTTGAAGACTCGGCTCCAGGACTTCAGGCTGGTTTAGCTAGTGGTTGTGAAGTCATTGCATTTCAACATTCTTTCAACATAAACAATGATTTTTCAGGTGCGTTAAAAATCATTGATGATTTCTCACTTGTCAGTTAAGACCAAAATGCTCACCCTAAGTTTATTTGACTTATTGTATGACATATATCACAGCAACTTGTACCCAAATGATATTAAAATAGAAATCCCCCACTCAAAGATAAAGAGACGAATGAACACTACCACCACTCTTGTTTATGACACTTTGAAAAGCCTTGCTGCTCACGCTCCTGAGCAACATGCCGAGATTCGCCAGCGTTTATATGAGCAGTTGAGCCTGCCATTTAACAAGCAGCTCTCGTTATACGCTAATGTGCTTGGTCCTATCAGCTCAGGTAAGTTAGCGGGATGCGACAATATTGATAAAGCGGTTGAACTGGCACTGGATGTGCTGGAAGGCCGAAATAAGTAGTCCCCCCTTTAATACGTAATATAACGGCCCAGATCTTCCCCCAGATCGGGCCGTTTTTTTATTCTCGTCATTTATCTATTTGAATTTCAGGCACAAAAAAGGCGTAGATGATCCACGCCTTTTGTTTTAGTAAGTTCTATGTTGTTTATGAAGTCTTGAACTGCGCGACCGCTTGGTCCATATCGTTCGCTTGCTCTGCTACCTTGTCCACTTCAACTAAGCAATGCTGCGCCGAAGCGTTATTGTCGTTCGAGATAGTGTTCAGCTCAGTAATTGAGTCACTCACTTGCGCCATTACTGCGCCCTGCTCTTCAATCGCTGAAGCAATACGTTCTGAATTACCTTGGATGCTTTCCATGTCGCTCAAGATAAGTTGCAAGCTCGCATCCAGCTCTTCCGAATCTTTCAGCGTTAGTTGACCTTGTTGATTACACTCGCCAATCTCTGCCATCGACGCCTGCATCTGGCTTTGAATTGCACTCACCACTGAAGTTATCTCTGTGGTCGATTGATGCGTTCTGCTTGCTAGTGCGCGTACTTCATCGGCAACTACCGCAAAGCCACGACCTTGTTCACCCGCACGTGCTGCTTCAATTGCTGCGTTCAATGCCAATAGGTTAGTTTGTTCTGCAATGCCTTGGATGATGTTTACTGCATCGCCGATCTGGTCAACATGATGGTTCAGTGAACTGATCGAATCTTGGCTGCTTGAAAGACGTTCAGACAACTGGGTGATGTTGCTGATGGTTTCAACCACCACTTCACGGCCTTTATCGGCATTCACTTTCGCTTGATGTACACCTTCAGCGGCAACCGATGTGCTTTCAGAGATCTCGCCAATGGTGAGTACCATCTCTTGAACTGACGTTGTCATTGTAGATGTGTGATTTGCTTGAACTTCAAACTGTTTGATTACTGACTCTAGCTCATCATGCATGTTCGATGTGCTTTGTGTCAGTTGCAGTGACTTAGATTGAGAGGCAGCGATAAGCCCTTCCAGTTGATCCAACAGTTGGTTGAAGTATTGGCCTAAAGTGCTGAGTTCGTCTTTGCCATCAAGGTGCGAACGAATAGACACGTCGTTAGAATCAACGATGTTACGAATCACCGAAAGCAGTGACTCAATTTTACCAATGATAGAACGGACGATTAACCAGCTGAACAGAATGATCGACACGAGTAGCGTGACGCAAAGGATGTTGTTGATCAGCGATAGTTTGTCCATCTCTTGCTGCGTTTGTTGGTCTAGCACCGCCGAGAATTCTTTAAACTGAGTCTCGATAACGTGCGAACCAGAACGCGCTTCGCCTAGCAGGCCTTCGTTATGCTTCAAACCGATCACGCGCTTTTGCTCAACCACTTGGCGAGCAGCGTCTATCAAAGCAGCTGAGCTACTCATATTTGAAGTTATAGAAAGAACACTCGGGTCAAACTCCCCCTTCTCAATTAAGTCATTGAACAGGTAAAGCTCGATTTTTTGTTCCGCACTGGCTGTCGCGCTGATGTTATCGAGCAAAACATGAAACTCGCCTAGCATACCTTTGTCACGTGATAGCCCATAGACTTCGCTCGCTTTAACTAAGTTAACAAAGCTGGTGTGGTAGGTTTCGATGTCTTCACGTAGGTGTGTGCTGTTGGCTAAACCTAAATCACTGAGCACTGTATCTAGCTCAGATTCAGACGCTAAGAATTTTTTGTAGTTTACGTCGAACTTGTCGAGGTATTTCATATCGCTACGCAGTAAAAAATCTTTCTCGTTACGGCGAAGGTTGAGCAAACGCACTTCAAGCTCTTTGGTAATTTGTTTGGCTTCGCTCATTTGAGCGGTGGTGTCTGCAAATTGTGATGTGGTAAACAGCAGTGAAATCATGCCGAAGATGGAGAACATCCCCAACGAATAGAGCTTTTTCTTTATGTTCATATACGTGGCTCGTCTTTACTAAATTAACTATGAGTATCTAAATAAATCGCATCAAAGAATGGATATCCAACTTGCGCGACCTGATTATTGTTATATTTTTTGTATCAGTAATGAGCACTAAATCTAGCGACTGTTCAGCCCACCAGCAGTGACATTCTCAATGGTATTCAAACAGAGAATGAATCTTTTCACTAAAGATAAAAGCATCAATAACACAAATTGAATACATGTACATTAGTTGAATGATAAAAGTGAGAGACAGCTATTTGACGGAACATAAATGGCTTGAATGTCATGGTATACAAGGCATTGAATTAAAAGACTTTGACGCACATTTGGATGCATTACTTATGATGACATTTTTTTGGCTCTCCAGAAGAGCACGAGCGAAGCGCAATATTGGAGGTTTTGACTTGGTTTTTAAACAGTGAATCCGTCTATTGATGATTGTACAGTAGAGCGTAAACGGCGAAAAAAATGGACCTACTCAATTCGAGTCAGGTCCATCTTTTGATTTTCTAGTCAATCGCTTTGCAGCTAAAGAGTTAGGTGCGAATTCAAGGCTGGCTAAAACGCTTTTACCATCTTGGTTAGGCACTTCAATAACACCGCTTTCTCGTCTTCTTCGATATCTTGCGTCAGCTCATTAACCAAATTCAAGTGAAGCTGATTGTGGTGAACGTGTATCTTCTGCCCTTCATCCGTCAAGGCAACCACAATCGCACGACGATCTGTTGGGTGTTCATGGCGCTCAATCAATTCAGCTTTAACCAACTTTTCTATTTGAACAGTAAGTGTACCCGTGGTAATACCCAACTTTTCAGCGAGCTCTTTCATTCTTAACGCACCATGCATACCAAGTACTTCAATGGTGTGTACTTGAGCCAGGGAATAACCCGTCTCTTTGACAACAGACTGCTCCCACGAAGACATTTTATCGTAGAACTCAGTCAGTATTTGGTTAAGCTGTTCTATATTTCGCATGGTCGTTTGAATGCACTTCAAGAGTAAGATGATTAATCTTATCAAACTTGGCGAGCATTTGTTTATATTCAGAGACGGTTTTATCACTGTTTGATTCAAGAGTAATCGCTGCTGAATAGTGATGCCCACTCACCTTCCACATATGGAAATCGGTGACCGACGCATAAGGCGTTAAGGTTTTGGTCACTGAGTCACGATAATCTTGGTCGATATTCTCATCCAGCAGGATTGGGCTGGTTTGTTTCATAAGGTTCATCGTCCACTTAGCAATCACGAATGCGCCAACCATTCCCATTGCTGCATCTAACCAGTTCCAACCGTAAAACTTACCAAATAGCAGCGCAACAATCGCAAGCAGCGAAGTTAGAGTATCCGCCAACACATGCATGTAGGCTGCGCGTAGGTTGTGATCATGATGGTGTCCGTGATGCTCGCCATGTTTATGACCATGGTCGCTGTCGTGCTCATGGCTATGTGAATGACCGTGATTCTTACTATGATTGTGGCCATGCTCGTGTCCGTGATCATGATGGTGATCGCCAAGTAAAAACATACTCACCACATTCACAGTTAAACCAATACAAGCAACGATGATCGCTTCATTGAACTGAATCGCTTGTGGGTTAAACAAACGATGTACTGATTCCACCAGCATCAACAATGCCACAATCCCCAATGCAATCGCGCTGGTGTAGCCCCCTAACACGCTGACTTTGCCAGTACCGAAAGAGAAACGTTCGCTCTCGGCATGTTTCTTCGCATAACGGTATGCAAATAAGGTGATACCAAACGCTGCGGCGTGCGTCCCCATGTGCCAACCATCGGCAAGCAATGCCATCGAGCCGTAAATAGTACCTGCAACAATTTCGACAACCATGGTAACGACGGTCAATAACAGGACATAGAACGTGCGTTTCTCACCTTGACTGTTATGTGAAGAAAAGTTGTGTTGGTGACGTGTTGGAAAACTCAAAATGGCGTCCTTAGCTTGTGTTTGTGGTTAGATGATCGTTGCAAATAAAAGCCCTTTGGTTGACAAGTAATTTGACAATCAAAGTAATAATTTGAAATTTAGTTTGATTATCAAACTTTGTCAACGATGAATTTTGAAACTCTGATTTGCGGGACGAATAGTTGATGGTGAGCGCTAGTTTGTTCCAAAGATTATTGATTCAGTAAAAACGAGGCTTTCCAGGGACAAAAAAGCCCACTCGAGGTGGGCTGATTGAGTCAAACTCAATGATTGTATTTATTTGTTTTGCAATGAAATAATCTCATCATTCACCCAACCTAACAGCTGCTTGGTTGCTTTCGACAAGACTTGGTTCTGCCGAACAATATAACCAAGACTGGTGCTCGAGAAGTTGGTCAATGGTGTCACTTTCGAATGCAGGTGCTGCTTGGTTGATACCGCAAACTCCGGGACAATAGCCACACCAAATCCCGCTTCTGCCCAGTCGATTTGAGCATCGACACTCCCTACTTCCATCACCCTATAATTAGGTAGATTAAGGCTTGGTAAACCTTCATCAATAAAGTCACGCGTTCTCGTATCATGACCTAGTAGAATCAAAGTGAGCTCTGCATCAGAGTCTCGGATATCAAACCCATCGCCAAGCGCACACCAAGAAAGCTCTTGCAGCTTAGTGAAATACAAAGACTCGTTGTGCTGCTCTTTGGCGATAACAAAACCAATATCCGCTTGAGCATTTTTAACTAAATTCGATGCCTGAGATGACGTGGTATTCAAGAGCGTAAGGTCAATACCGGGATACTGCGCTTTGAACTTCTGGAACGGACGAATTAGCAAAAATCGAGAAATGATGTCACTTACGGCAATGGTTAACGTCCCTATTTTAAGGTCGTTAATGGCATTGAGATCGGCCTGACAAATCTGCAGTTCGAGTAGCGTTCTTTGGCTTGTTTCCAATAGCCGTTCACCCGCTTGAGTCAATTGAAAAGGGCTTCTCTCTATCAACTTTATGCGTGTTTGTTGTTCCAGTTGTTTTAGGTGCAAACTCACATTGGGTTGTGTCATGTGCAGTGCATTGGCCGCTTTCCCAAAATGCTTGTACTCCGCAAGCGTCACAAACGTCTTCAACAAATTAATATCGAGCATCATGTCCTCTCTCTCGTGTCACTAATATCATTCCCTAAAAGTAAAGAATGCCCCATCGTCATTCCCTACAGTGAGGAACGAACGTGATAGGGAATCTCGTTTGTAGCTTAAGACTTTAAGGATATATGAAATCCTTATCAAGATAATAAAGATAATTAATTTCTCTTATCCACCTTATAGGCCTAACATGATTCCTCAATCAGTTAGGAGAAAAATTATGCCATCTATCGTTGTTGTGGGCGCAAACTGGGGTGATGAAGGCAAAGGCCGCATCGTCGATTTTTTAGCAGACCAAGCTTCTGCTAGCATTCGTTTCCAAGGCGGAAACAATGCAGGTCATACTGTGGTAAATGACTTCGGTACATTCAAACTGCACCAACTACCTAGTGGTATTTTTAATCCTAATTGTACGGCGGTTCTTGGCCCTGGCATGGTGATCAGCCCTGCTGCGCTAACTGAAGAGATTGCAGAAGTTCAAGAGGCTGGCATCAAAGTGAAAATGGCGATCTCAGATCGTGCGACACTGTGTCTCCCTTTACATGCTCTTGAAGATACGCTTGAAGAAGAGCGTTTGGGCGATGGCGCTTACGGCTCTACACGTCAAGGCATTGCACCAGCGTACGGCGATCGTGTAATGAAGAAAGGCATTCTTGTCGGTTGGCTGAATCAACCTGAAATTTTAGAGCAGCGTATTCAATTCCTACTTGATTGGAAGATGCCTCAGCTTAAAGCGCTCTACCCTCAATGTGACTTCTCCCAGACTGCTTCTGAAATGACAGAATGGCTACTTGAAGTAACTAAAGCGTGGCGCCCGTTCATCTGCAACGTAACTGAGCCGCTTAAAGCGCTGCAATCACAAGACGCAAACCTACTGTTTGAAGCTCAGTTAGGCGCAGGTCGCGACCTTGTCTACGGTGAATACCCTTGGACAACATCTTCGAATGTAACCGCAGCTTATGCTGGCATTGGTAGCGGTTTACCTGCACTTCGTCCTGAACGTGTTATCGCTGTTGCTAAATCATTCAGCTCGTCTGTTGGTACTGGCACGCTAGTAACTGCAATGGAAGAACAAGACAGCTTCCGCGAAAGCTCTAACGAATACGGCGCAACTACGGGTCGACCACGTGATATGGGTTACTTTGATGCAGTGGCAACTCGCAACGGTGTTGACCTGCAAGCTGCAACGGAAATCGCACTGACTAAGATTGATTGCCTGTCTGGTTTGTCTGAGCTTAAGATCTGTACTGCTTACTCAGGAGAGCACACAGAGAACCCGATTTGGCCACAAACGGCTGAGCTAAAGCCCGTATATGAAGATATGGCTGGCTGGGATGAAGACATCACGGGTTGCCGCACGTTTGAGAGCCTTCCTCAAGCAGCGCAAGATTACGTTACTCGTATCGAAGAGCTGATGGGTGTGCCAATCGTGATGGTATCGGTAGGTCCTGAGCGCGAGCAAATGATCATTCGAGCTTAGCTTAGAAGACGACAAGATCTACATCAAAGCCCACATTCAGTGGACTTTTTTGATTGTTCATAAAGAACGAGATAACACAAGGAATTACAGGCACAAAAAAGCCCACGCTAGGTGGGCTTTTTTGTTTGTTCATGAAGAACGAATTTGGTGCCGCTACTGGACTCTACCATCCAACCTATCCAATTGATTAAAATGAACAATATAAAAGTAGAGTTTTAAGATGTTACCTCAGGTGTTACTTCGGAAAAAACTCAACTTCTGAGACAAGATCAGCACTAAATTTATCTGAAGAGCAGATTACTTTTACAAAACAAACATGCTGGTCGACCATAAACGGTACCAGCACGTATTATAAAGTTTTCACACCTTAAGCCTACGCTTCTCAAGACGAGTTAGAACATCTTTGTAAGTCACTTCATTCTCATCTAGATATGTTAGCAGCTTAGCTCTATCGATAACCTCAACCCCGCATGTTTTAGCTATATCATCAGTTCGCTTAGCTAACGATGGTGAGTTAGTTATAAATACTAAACGGCCGAAAGTTTTCTGCATCTCAGATTCATAAATCGGCTTAGCAGAGTGAATCTCTTGTATACCTTTATATCCATCGTATCTTCGTTGCGTATATTTAGCTTGCATTAGAATATTGCCCGACTGAGTCAGGATTACACCATCGGCACCATGGTCAGCACCAGCATTCGTTAACCACGCGCTTTCACTATCATAATGCTTGGACAGGAGCGTCAAACACAGAGCCTCAAATTGCTGCCAACTCAATTTGTCCAACTCGTCAGGTGTTATACGTTTATTAATGAGATCCCCAGTAATGCTCCCTCCGACACCAGATGGCTGCGGTACAACATCCTCTGGAGTGACTACAGCGTCTTTCAATAAAGTTTTCTGCGTTAGTAGCCTATGAAGGTTGACATCAAACGACTCAAACTCAGGATGATGTAACAAAGGGATGTAAATATGAACATCTTTTGTTTGCCCAATTCGATACACCCGATCGGTTGCTTGAGCTTCTTTAGCTGGGTTCCAGTGCCTCTCCAGATGGACGACATGATTAGCGCCAACGACAGTTAAACCAACACCCGCCGCCACTGGTGACATAACAATCAAATTAAAGCCTTCTTTAGCTTCGAAGTCCGTTATCATGGATTTACGAGTTGGAACTGACTTTCTTTTAGCTACAGCTTTGGCATCACCATTTATTACCGACAGTGGCCCTAAACCATAGATTTGACCGAGGGTGATGCTTAAAAAGCTCTGTAGACGCTTATTTACGGCAAAAATGATGCATTTTTCTTGTCGGCTCTTAATTCTATCAAGAGTCTCAAGCAATGAACTTAATTTCCCCGACTCTAGATATAATTCACGAGCCACTTTACTGCTTCTAGGAAGTTCTAGTCGTCCACCGTCACTTAATCTCGGATGTAATGAACTGTCTCGTAATCTCATTAATGTAGTTAAGGCATGACTATCTTCATTTTCAATTTGATTACTTATCGTTCCTTCATAGACATCGCGCTGATACCCGACCATCGTAGATTCTAATTCTTTCAGGTACTCCCACCCATCAAAGTGTCCACCAGCATACATATTCTTAGCCGGTAGGCCCTTCAGGTTATCTTCTTTAACTCGTCTAAGCATCAAAGCACCCACCGCGATACGCAACTCTCTCCCTAGTCTAGCTCTGACCTCTTCAACTTCATCTCCGGCAGATTTGAGAATAGGTGAAATGTAGTGAGAACGGAACTCCTGATAAGTCCCTAAATACCCGGGAGAGGCAGTGTCCATTAAGCACCAAAAATCTGCCAAGCTATTCTCCACCGGCGTACCGGTAGCGACCAATTTAAAATCCGCTTTCAGTCCTTTAGCTGCCCTGGTTTGCAGGGCATTAGGATTTTTAGTGTTCTGAGCTTCATCGAAAACAACAACACCCCAATCAATTAAGCACAATGAAAACTGATAATCCCGTAACGTTTGATAAGTAGTAATAACAAGTCGTTGTGGTTGGTCTAGACGTTCGGAACCAAAGTTCTTTCCTACTTTTAAAGAGTATTTAGGTTCAAGCTCTTCATCTGAATTCTTTTGATTTCGGATTTCAACGCCATCCATCTTGTATCTGTTTAGATCGGCAGCCGATTGCAAAATGACTATGTCTTTAAAAGGAGACGCTTCAAATGTTTTATCTACTTCATCTTTCCAGTTTTCAAGCAGACTTAACGGAGCAACGATTAATGTCGGTTTCTTAGTCTTAGCGTCAATCGTCATACGTTGGTACATATGCTCTATAGCGGAGAGAGCCATGTAGGTTTTCCCTAAACCCATATCGTCAGCTAGTAAAGCTCCGCTGATACTTGGTTCAGTAAGAATCTTCTGTTCTACCCCCAGAATCCACCTAACGCCTACCTCTTGATGCGGGAATGGTTTTCGTTTGTGATTGTCCCAATTTAACTCACCTTCCCACGCCATATCTGCGATCAATTTATCAACCTGCGGGGAGTTTTCTGACAACTCCTCATCATTTAGATCGATATCAACAACATGGATCTCTTTTTCACTAGAGTCCTTCTCCAACTCTCCAGGTTCATCTTCAGAAGTATCACCAGCTGGTTTAGACATTTTGTCTTCGATTGCTACAAGTGTTTTACTCACAGCGTCACGATCACCAATGTCATACGACTTCCCTTCGTAATCAAAAACTGTAGCTCCGGTATGTTGAGCGTCATCGAGTTTTTTGCTTACTTCTAATAAAGCGGGCCTGTCATCAATTGCATCAATGAGCTTTGATATTGGATAAATGGCCTCTGTTGTTAATGAAGTACCAAACCAATCAATACCGGATTCATCCGTCTCCCCAAAATAGGCATGCTTAAATGTCGTTGCACCACGAACCCTTAAAGAAAACCCTAAATCAAGGTCAACTAAGCTCGCGTCAATAAATGCAGTGGGATTTTCCAAAAATGCTTTAACCTGGCTTTTTGGTACAACCCTATTGCTGATAACTTCTTTGACAGCTTTCAGTTTTTCCTCAGAAAAAAGTACTATCTCATCTCCTACTTTAAGAGAAACCGAACTATCACTTTGTAATTGACCTAGCACCCTCTGGATAGCTTCATGGCTAGCATGTTGCCCCATATTAGGCGTTAATATAAGGTCCCCATTAGCGTTAAGCTCCACATCTACTGTCACTGAGCTAGGCGTTAAAATTCTTAATTTATCAAAATGTTTTAACTTTAACCGACAGCCTTGGTATTGCGCTTCTTGAAGAGCATGAAGAAAAAGCAAATTATCGTACTCAGACTTTTCGGAGTTTTGATGAAGATTTTTTGCCTCAAACACCATCAACTGTGATGG
This sequence comes from Vibrio sp. 10N.247.311.49, assembly GCF_041467655.1. Taxonomy (NCBI): domain Bacteria; kingdom Pseudomonadati; phylum Pseudomonadota; class Gammaproteobacteria; order Vibrionales; family Vibrionaceae; genus Vibrio; species Vibrio sp. 10N.247.311.49. Next base: position 66,978 of record NZ_JBFSVA010000018.1, on the reverse strand, counting down.
TGTTAACAAATACTCTGCCTCTTTTCCAAACCTAATAAAAGGACCACTAATTGAATAATTAAGCGTTGAACGACCTTGTTGCGTAGTCACTGCCAAGTCAATTTTAAAATCGGGATTGCTTGCCTTTCCTTTTATGTCAGCATCAATTACTCCTCCCCAAAGTTCAGGAAGGCCTAAAAGAGTCATCAACTCTGAATCTAAGCGAACAGCAGTCGATGCAGGCATCATAAACCCATCGGGAAACGATGTTACTTCTCCTTGTTCTTCAAGCATTTTAAGAGCAACAAATTGAGCGGTGAACCACTCATTTGCTCGACCGCTTCGTATTTTTTCTAAGTTAGACTTCGAAGCAGTGAAATCAAGGCTACCATCACATACCAAATCAAATTTGGATGTTTTATCTAAACCAGAAAAAAATCTACTGATTAAAGAAGTTAGCTCCATTCTCTTACTCCGAAACGTTGTTTAAAGTCGACATAATCATCACTAGAAAGAATATCTTTAGCTGTCAATTGAACCCCTAAGTCTCTGAGTTCAGTCAATGCGCGTCGCTGCCAAGAATAACTTGAAGGAGAATGCGTAATCTTTGCTGTCGCCCCACCGGATAAATTAGTCATTTGGTAATTTAATCCACTGGTCAACTGCGAATAAGTTGGACTAGTAATATTATAATTGAACACACAAGCTGAAGGTTCTAAGTGTCTGTAAAGCCATAAGTAACAACTATGGCTTCCCTCAATCATGTGTGCGCCTTCCATCTGAACATAGATGATAGACTTATCCCCATCTTTCACTGTCGAAAAGTTTGGCAAGTGTTTAGCGTCATAATTTCGTTTCAAATATTGAGCGGCATCTCGACTCAGATACAGTCGTGTATTAGTAATAACACCTGCATCAAACATTCCTTCTAAAAAATGCTTCCTAGATGGATACATTCTTTGTAGTTCATAGTTGGATGAGGAATACGAATAATCCTCCAAAGCCTCTAAGAACAACTTAAGGTCTAATTTAGACAACCATCCCCGAACCGCTTGAGTCAACTGAGCATCAATATTTCTCCACCACTTTATGTACCGTGGATTGGAGCTTGGCACTCGAGGATCTCCTGCCACAGCAAGCACTACATTCATCCATGATTCACTCATATGAGAACCAATAGAACGACCAATTAAAATTCGCAGAATCTTGTGTCCTAACAAGTCCTCTGAATCATATTGAGCTTCAAAAACTGCCTTTTTCTGAACCTCAGATAACAATGGATGATCGATACCGATCGGAATCGTTTCAAGCTGTTCTACGTAATAGATCCCTTTAGCTGTCGTCAAATAGCGACCATTAGCGTAATGTTGTAAATCAAGCTCATTAATCCAATGGTCAAAATCAATATTTCTTTCGATTGCTTGCTTAGCGAGCCACTGAGGTCCATTGCTTGACAGGAGTTTCTCATCAAACTCTCCCTCGTAGCCTCTCTTTTGCTTCGCTTCTAATAACCATTCAGCGGTCGCATCACAATCCGTTAGCTGGTCATACTCTGATAGGAAATGCTGATAAAATGATTCAATAACAAGTGCACTAGGCTTCCCCACGATTTCTGTGATCTTATTGAGAAGACGACGAGTAAAGCTGACTTTATTTTTTATGTCAGTTTGCAAAGAGATTGCCAACGCTCGCACATGAACAGAAGTATCTACTACATCTTCTACAGCCTTGTTAGCTATCAGTGCTTTGTAGACATCACCGTATGCTGACTTAAATTTAGTATTTTCAATACCAGCGTTCTTGGACAGTACTCCAAGTTTCTGGGTGAGCTGAGACAGCTCCTCTATTGACTTACCCAAAGGATCATGACGTAAAGTTACCGGTAGCTTTTTAATACGAAGGCGCACTAATTAACAATCCTTTCTAAGTCAGCAATAGATGGTTTCTTGACCGTAAAGCGAATATCGATTCTTCGGTTCTGGCTTTTATCTTGTTGGTTAGCTTCTTGTAGATTCGCTCTGCGCGTTTCTGCATAACCGCTTACAGAAAAAAGGCGCTGTCCAAATGCATTTTCTAATTCACCCAATTTAGGTGTAAGTTCTACTTCAGCTTGCCAAACATTCCAGACTGATATAGCTCTATCTACAGATAAACCCCAGTTCCCCTTCCCTCGATAATGGATCCCATCACTATCAGTGTGTCCTTCTACAAACACTGTATCTAGGTACTTGAATCTTTCGTTCTTTCGAACAGCCATATGAAGCACAGCACCAATATCTTTTACCGCCTGTTGGACTTCAGGGCTCTTTGGGATGGAATCCTTACCTGAAGCAAACGTTAGAGTGCTCTCAGGTATACGTATTACAGTGTCATTATCGGCGATCTCAACGATAACATTTCGTTTAGCTAATTCATCTCTAACGTCATAGATTATGTCTTTTCTCGCCTGTTCAGCTTTTTTTAGTTCTTCTATTCCTGCTTCAACATCATTTGTCTTTTGAGTAAGTTCAATAATTAACGCTACAGCGGCCAGTATGAAGATAACAAGAAGCGCTGACATAAGGTCAGAAAAGGAAACCCAATACGGGTTTTCTTCGTCAACTGAACCGTTTGATTGGTATCGCGAACCTCTACGCATTAGTGACTCACTTTGTCTTGGATTTCATCTACGACACTTGAAATTGCATTGACGGCATTAACCATCTGCGTTGCGTATTGAGTACTAGTCGTTGACCAAATTTTTAGGTGTTCATTGGTTTGGCTATTTGCCTCATCAGCATACTCTTCCAGTAGGGTCGACATTTGCTCACTCAGTTCCTTCACGTTATTTTTCATTTCTGAAGTTAGTTCGGTCAGGTTACTCTTTTGCTCTGTCAAAAACTCATTTTGAGTAGAACGTAATTGATTGAACGACGATTCTGCGCTATCTAACATGCCATTAATCTTATCAGCAAGTTCACCAAATTTACTTGTATCCTCAACAAGTTGCTCTCTCAAGGAGTGGATTTTCTCTACGCTTAACTGATTCAGTTCAGCCAAATCTTTAGTACTGCTTACAGCTTCAGTTACTGCTCCTGAAAGCTTATTACCCGCATCTTTAATATTCGAGCCAAAGACGCTCATACTGTCAGCTGCATTTCTTAACTCTACCGCTGACAGCTGCATACTCTCTGTCGCTCTCGCAGATGCAGATACAGAAGTTTCAATACTATTTTGAAGATGCTTACCTTGTTCTAAAACCTGATGAGACGCAGATTGCTGCATATCAACACTTGATTTAACTTGTGCTAGTAGCTCATCAGTTCCCGATTTCATTGCATTTGTTTGAGAAACAAACATGTCATTGCGCTCTTTTTCCATCAGGCTTGACTGCTCATCACGCTTAGAGAACGTTTGTGTAAGTTCACCTACTTGGTTATTAACAAATTCTGTTAACACTCGGCTTTGCCCCGACACATTATCGACAAGTTCTTTAATTGTCGTTTCCATAGAAGAAGCCAACTTTTGTTCTCTTTCCGAAGCTGCACTCTCTCTCTGGCTAAGTTGCTCACCCATTTCTGAGACCTGTTTCTCCACAAACTCGGTCATCATTCTCTTTTGCTCATTGCCTTGTGTTACTAACTCAGATACCTGTACAGAAATCGAAGAAATCAGCTCTTTCTCTCTCTCCGTTGATGCGCTCTGCTGAGCTTCAAGCTTATTAACAAATGCTGCCAAAGATGTGCTCATAGATTCTAAAGTTTCATTCACTCCTTTAGAGGCACTATCCATAGCAACACGCTGCTGTTCACCCTGCTGCCCGAAACCATCCATGAATGATTGAAGAACACTCTCTAGTGCTTTCTGATTACCGTCAGAGGTTTCGTCAACGAGCTTATTAATAGCAGGAGCCATAATTTTTTCTAAGCTGCTCTCCAGGCCTTGTTGAATACCCTGAGTTGCCTGTACTAAAGACTCTTGCATTTTCTCGCCAATTTTCTCAGCTAGCCCTTGTAGACTTTCACGTGACTGCTGGCTATTATTCGCAATAGATTGCAATTGGTTTTCAGCGCTCAATCGAGGGAATAATCTGTCAATTCTATTTTGCAGAACCTTAATCTTTTTCCTAATAATCTGTTCAAGTATTTTTTCAATGAAATTGAAAGCTACGCTCAATAGGACACCCCAGACTGATGTCATAAAAGCAATTTTTGCTCCATTGATAACTCCCGCCACCCCATCTTTCATTTCATTTACATCAACATTACCTGCAATGTTTAAGTCAGAAAGACCGAGTTGCAAACCCACAAAAGTACCGATTACCCCTAAGGCCGTTAAGAAACCAGGTACTGCAGCTATCATTCTATTCTCAGTGCTACCACCAGCCAGAGTGGAACTATTGAAGAAATAGTCAGCATCAAATGTATTATGTAACCGTAACACCTCGTCAGATCCTCTGACTTCCAACAGCGTTTCATCAAATTCTAGCCACAAATGCCCTACTGAATTTTTCTTTAGTTCTGCTTTGGCAATTAAGTCATGTCTACTATCTGCAGGGTTTGCCTTCTCAGCATCATTAAGCAAATGATTTAACCACTTCACACGACGAGTAGCTCGAATGAAAGCAGATATAGACCACAGTAAGAAAAATGCCGCTACAAACCACAAAACCACCACAAACAAGGCACTCAACTGATCTGCTGTTTGTGGTGGAATTTCGTTTAGACTGTTCAAGTCGGGCCATAAACTGGAGAGGTTAAGGCTATCTTTCATTTAAATCACTTCCAAAATTAATACGTCAACAAACTTGATTGTTGATATTCTATGAACCTACAACTCAACCATGCGCTGAGTGCTTTGTGTTAACGAAGCTGCGAAGACTTCATCTATTGCTAAAAGTTTTCAAAGCTTTATATATTTTTTATGCCTGTGGCTCGTTATCTCTTTTAAGGTATTTTGATAATCTAACTCGTAGCTCTTTCTAAATATCCACCAAGCCTTAGTACATAATTCATGGCGCAATAATAGATTGATCCATCACATGCATATTGATCTAGTTCATTACAATCAACTCTTAGAGTCTTTCCCGCACTCGCATTAGTTTGATTGCTGTTGAAGAACTTCAATACTAGAGGGCAAGTGGAAAGCTGATGGCCATCTGATGCCCGTATGTTTCTTCTCTGATATATCGAATGGTACGACCCAAAGCTGATGCCCACCTCCCAACTCAAAGGGGAAATGCAGTGCTTCATCAAAGTTGTCTTGGCTAGGGTAAATCAGCACCACATCCTGACCACTTTCATCATCCGCAAGGTATTTTTTTGCATAAGCAAACAGTTGGTAAATATCCGATTGGGAGATATTTGAATTACTTAACTTGGTATTGAGAAGCTTCCACTTCGTATCGAGCACGACTTGATTGGAGCTCCCTTCCTTAATAATCAAATCTGGGCGTAAACTGAATTTGTTTCTACCGTCATAACGGGCAAGGTACTCACCAGTAACTTGTGTACTAACACTGAGCTTAGGATGACTGACCGCTAGTTGTTCTTTTAAAACTTTAGCAACGTAGTCTTCAAATACCTTCTCCATAGGGAATAAAAGAGAAGCTGCGTTAGCACCACCTTTCATCGTTTGTGGAGAAAAGCCTTCTAAGATTAGTCGACACCAGTCTAAAGGTATTTGGTAGTAACTCATCCCTCTATCAAGCCTGACTTTTGAAAAATCAACGCTGTAGTCCTTACTCTCTGGTATTTCATTAAATACAAAGTCTAGCTCTTGTAACAACTTCTGATTTTCTGCACTCCGCGTATAGCCTTTCACTCGTTTTAGAGCACTATGCATTAACCGGTTTACGGGACGATCGAGTAAGAACTCATCGTACTCACAGTAAAATTTATGCTTACTAATGGAGTTATGCCTAACTTGTTTTCCTACATTCAGCTTCCCCTTTAAGAAACCTAAATTGTCTTCCCTACGTACATAGTCGCTTCTTAAGCCACGTTTTACGAGCGTGTTCACCGACTGTAAGAACTGGCCTATAAATACCTCTAACAACGGCATTCTTTGGCGAGTAATATTAGCATTCGAGGTTTGAATATGTGAGAAACCTTTCAACGCACGTAACATTACTAGTAGTGTGTGCCGAGCTTTCACATAAGCGTCATCATAGTTGTTGTCACTACCTTCATCTGTGAAGCCTTTTCCGATTTTAGGCAAGATTTCAATTTGCGTTTTATCTGGCGTAAACATAACTCCTGCATAGTTTTGAACTTGCAGAACTTCCATACCATTTCGACGACGTAATTGAAGAAGATTTCTTTCATTCTCATTACTTAAGCAAAGCTGCTTGAGATATTGATAAGCTGATATAGAGATAGCTTGAACGTGTGAAGATGCAGTCTGATCTTTCAGCACATCTTCACTCACTAAACAGTCATACTCAAAGAGAGTAATTTCTTGTTTGGCTTTCACTAGCCTTACTCACTATCTTTTGCGTAGATAGCTTTGAACGCTGCCGGGTTTTGCCAAACAGTCCCTGCCCCAAAAGGCTTGAATGAGTATGTCACTTTACAATCCTCATACAGCTCCAATCCATGTTCAGGGCCAAATAACTCACTGTAGGAGTCTTCAGTTCTTTTTAAAAATTGTAGTCTCTCATCTTGCTTCAAACTGTCACCAAGGACTAAACGAATCTTGCTCCAATCTTCATAAAAATACTCTTCCAATAATGGGATTATCTTGTTCTTAAACGCTGACTGTAGCTCGATAAACGCCTTACCTTCATCAACCTCATTGAAAACAGGGAACAAAAAAGCATGACCGAGCGTATGCTCACGATCATAGAGAACTTCAATTCGCTTATTTAGTGTTTCTAGCAATTTAGATAAATTGATGCCCTTAACTTCTTTATCAGCAAAAAGCTTGGGGTTTGGCATCATCTCTTTAAAGTCAAAACGACGACGTAATGCAGTGTCCATCATTGCCAATGAACGGTCCGCCGTGTTCATAGTGCCGATGATATATAGGTTATCTGGCACTGAGAAAGTATCACCAGAATAAGGTAGGATGACTTCTAGCGGCTCCTGCGCACCTTTGCGCTTAGAAGGTTCAATCAAGGTAATCAGTTCCCCAAAAATTTTTGAGATATTACCTCGATTGATCTCATCGATAACTAATACATAGTTTTGGCGTTCTGTTTTGACTTCGCGCTTACTATGCGCAAGCTTTTCTAAATGCTTGATCAAAGCAGAATAGTAAGGGTTCAACCCTCCATTAATCACTCGATCACCATGAAAGATGTCTTTTAAGGTTTTTACACTCAAAGAATGGGTTGATTCACCTTTGTCTTTTTCAAAGCGAATTGTGTTGTTATCGACATCAGTCACTATAAAAAACGTACGAACGGTGTCGATTCGAACGCCCTCTTCCTGTTCAGATAAACTATTTAGAAAACGCCCCCACAATGTATCAAAATCATCTTTCTCATCCGTGGTTTTGGTTTCTTGGTAGTCCTTAGCTTTTTCACAGAGCGCCTTAAATACACCCTCTTTTTCATAGTAAGAAATTTGACCGCCTTCTGTTTTAGCACTAAGTCCTTCCACAAACTCTTCATACCCATAGCTTTGATGGAATGTGACAAAACGAATTCGACCAGAGTCAGTCAGTGCTTTGTATTTTTTCGTTAGTGAGTCTCTTTGCTCTTCTGACACACCGGTTTCAGGATCAATGTTTATGCTGGCGTAAAAGTCAGGATCAGCGGCTTGAACTGCGGCTTCGATAGTGTGGTATGTTTTACCTGTTCCCGGTGGGCCATAGAGAATTTGATTTAGGGGAGCGGCATTTGTATATACGTTGTTTTTGAACACGTCATACTCCTCTTTTGGCTCTTCAACCAGGACTTCAGAATTCAATGGATAGTCATGTGCAATGTTTTCATAAACTGAAAGTAACGAGTCTAGATCCGAAATAAGCTCTTGTTCAGAAGGAATAGACCCTACAGGGTAAAATTTGGCGACAACATTAGGTTCTTCATAAGATTTACCAGTAATTGTCTTTGCTTTTAAGTCTAGCGGACCTTTAGTCCAGCCTTTTTGAGTTAGCAACAATTCACAATATGGGTATATTGAGTCAGCGTTTTTCTTAGCTTCGTGCTTAGCCCCTCTGGTACCAAACTTTTCTTTTAGCTTGGTTGTACCTTGGTTAAGAGAAAGGTATACCCCGCTTCCATCAGCACAAAACAAATACACAGGGTAAATCCCGCCTTGAGTCGTCTGAGTTATAGCACTATGCAGGATAGAAACCCAAGGAACATCAGCCCAATTCCCAGCACCGATCGATCCCTTTAAAACAAAGGCACTCTCCTTGGTGCTAGCAATATTTTCTATTTCTTGAACAAGCTCGTTTCTAATAACTCGACCAAGACGGTGCCCAGAAAAGGCTTCCTTTTTAGCGCTCTGCCAGTTCTCAAGTACATCTTTTAGCTTTTCTCTTAACATTGTACCTACTACCTTTCTTATTATTTTTACCCTGAGCCAACAATATGAAGAACTAGAGTTCCTCCGCACCTGCACTTAAGAAATATTCGTAAGTTTCGTCGAACCGTGCCTCTTGAGGAAAATAAAACACTACGCCATCTCTACCCCTTGTCATCAGTACCCGGTAACTATTAAGTTTTATTTGATAGGGGTCTCTCACTTTTTGATTCCCCTTGTAAAGTTGCCACCCTCTCCCGTCAAAAATAAAGTCATCAGCCCAAACAAGAATCGGCATATCAAGCTCTAAACCTTGGCACTTAAATTCATCGATGGTCCGCTCAAACTGACAACACGATTTTGGAGCACTCACATCATCATGAAACCATGGACCGACAGTTTCTTCAGTGTACTTCGTATTACTGGAAGAACTTAATAACCCGTACTTCTTGGCTGTGCCTTGGTACCTGGTTCTGCAATACCTTTTAGCTTTATCCAAATCTCTGGTTAGATAGATATTGAAACCGTCTTTAATCGTCTGCTTAGCCAGCGCAACATCCGGCTTATCATTCAAAACACCTTCCACCCACTTAGGATATAAACTTGCGCTATGAGATCGTAAAGACTGATCTAAATTTAGCAATGGGTTTACTCGAACACGATTACTGCTCATGAATTGAAAATGATGCTCTAACGCTGGTGGGCAAAAAACAATCCAAGGCTCTTCACTACTTTTCAAAGCATCACACCAAAGAGAAATACCCACCTCTTCACCTACATAAATCTCTTGTCCCTCTCCAACTAGAGCGACATAGTGACAAGGCGTTTTATCTTTATCTTTATCTTTATCTTTATCTTTATCTGCGATCCTGATGATGCAAGAAGGCTCCGACATTTGGTAATTCTTGTTTTTATTTTCGTCCCACATCCTCTGAGCTTCATCAAAAACAACCAAATTAGTATGAGGGGTTGTACGTGGCTTCATGTATTCGCGTTTAAAGTCTTTCAACGCGCGAACAAACGTTTTGTCATCAAGAGCATATTGCAAGACATCTACCAGCGGGCCATTCCCAGATAGAAACTGACCTCTTTTGTTCCGATGTACAAACTCCAAACCCAGCAACGTTTTCCCTGCTCCAGGAACACCAGTAACCAGGGTCAATACACTCGCCCGATTTCTATTTCCTTCACTCTCAACCCAAGCAGTTACTTTATCCAACTCATCAAGCGCTTCATAAATCCCTGCGCTTTTAGCGCTCTTTAGTTCTTCTATTGGGTTGTTTTGAAATATCTCTACTGCCGCATCCACTAAATTTGGTAATGGCGCATAAGGCGATTCAAGCCACTGTTTTAAATCAGTGTTAGTTGGAGCGCCCGTTAAGTACTTATCAAGAAAGGCTTTGAGCTTATCGCTAGATAGGATTGAGATATTACTTTCGATATCCGTTAATTTACCGGTGGATTGAGTCAAAACCAAACCGGCAATCACCTCTAGCGCAGCGCTTTCATGATGGTAATTGCAGAGATCTCGATAATAGCCGCACAGCTGATCATAATCCGCTCGCTGATAGCGATCCTTCATTTTGAATTCTAAAATGAATAGCTTATTTTCGACAAGAAGCAGAACATCGGGTCTACGCCCTCCTTCCATTGGTAGAGCGTACTCAAAAATAATATAGCCATCAGATTGGGCACGCTTGGAGAGTTCTTTCTGAAGATGATGAAAACAATCAACCCAAGCTCGTTTCTGAAGTTCACCGAGCTCTAAGCCAGGGAAGTTGATACAAAACTCAGAACACATGTTGGCCAACCAGTTTTCTTCTTGTTCTTGAAGAAAGACATCAATCCTATTTGCATAGCAATAAGTCATTCACGGTCCTCTTCAGTTTGCTTGCAACTTTCTAACAATGGGGACATCAGCTTCGGCCCAATCTAAAGAAGTTAGCTCATCGAGATTTAACCACAATGCTTCAATATGCTCAGTAAGTACTATCTTTCGGTTTTCGACAGGACATAAGTAAGCGTGCATCGTGATATGAAAGTCAGGGTAAGCATGCTCAACCGTCATGAAATAATCTACATGTTCGATATTCAGATGCAGCTCTTCATTCAACTCTCTTTTAATGGCTTCTTCTCTCTGCTCATCTACTTCCACTTTCCCGCCGGGAAATTCAAACTTCTCATGGATATAAGCTAACTTTGAAGGACCGCGCTGAACACACAAAGTTTTATCTTCATGTTGAATAATGGCCGCTACTACTTCTATTTTTTTAACCATATTCACTGCCCCTAACTATTCTTCTTATAATTCTCAGCCTGCTCTAGAACGCCTTTGTAAACATCATCATTGGCAACTGGTGGGAAGCCGTATTTGTGTAGCAGTAAGATTAAATCCACTTTCAACTTGGCTTTGATGTCATCGCGGCCTGCCCAGTCTGGGTATTGAGCGACATTGTCTACTGTGGTTTTCATCTCCTTCGCCAGTTCGAGCATCTTGTCATCGTCGTAAGTGAAATCGTACTTCTTGCGCATGTGGTTCAAGATATCGAGGAACGCTTTCTCTTCTAGGTCGATGCCTAGGTCTTCAAACGAGCCCATTTCTTTCACGATATCAAAGATAATGTCCGTCATTTCTTGAGAGAAGGTATCGAACTCCTCGCCATTCAACACATCATTTTCACGGCGTTCGTTATACTGCTCCACCAGCGATTGGAAGCGCTTAGAGAAGTTCATGCCTTGCAGCTGGTTGACCTTTTTAAAATCACTTATCGCCTTCTCTAACAGCTTTTGAAGCAACTGAATCTTGGTGTTTGGCAGCTTAATCTTGTTGATACGAGCTAGGTAATCTTCGTCAAAAATATCGATAGCTTCGGCGTGCTCATCACCAATCGTAAAGATCTCTTCTACTCCATCGGCACGAAGTGCTTCTGCCACTAACTCACGAACACGTCTATTCATTTGTGCCGTGTCTGGTGCATCACCTTTGGTTAGCTTAAAGATGATAGAGCGCACTGCGATATAGAAGTGAATTTGGTCACGCTCTTGCTGAGATAACAATTCACTACCACAGCAAACATCATAAGCCGCCTTCATACGGCCGACTAAAGCCATGAATCGGGTTTCGCCTTTCTTGGTTTGAAGAATGTATTCTGCCGACTGATTAAGGCACTCTAGCTGCTTACACGGCTCTCCTGTGTAATAACCGGACGTATCAAACTTGTGGAACATCTGCCTTAACAGATCGAGATGGTTCTTCACCTCAATAACGGAAAAGCGAATATCTTCAAAGTTAGTCTCATCAGCCTTTGAATACATCGCTAAGGCTTGATTCATTCGCGACTTGATACCAATGTAATCGACAACCAGCCCTTTGGCCTTGCCTTCAAACTTACGGTTAACACGTGAGATGGTTTGAATCAGATTGTGTTTCTGCAACGGCTTATCGATGTAGATAGTATCCAATTCAGGAACGTCAAAACCTGTTAGCCACATGTCGACTACAATAGCTATTTTGAAATTCGACTTGGGGCTCTTAAACTGCTGGTCGAGCGATTTTCGATATTCCTTTGTCCCTAGCAGGCTGTATTGGTCAGAGTCATCGTCTTTACCGCGCGTCATCACCATTTGCACCATCGCAAGTGGCTTTAACTTTTCTTTCTCTTTTTCAGTCAGCTCGACGCCATCAATCGATAGCTTTTCCTCGAACCATTCTGGCCTTAAGATTTTGACTTGCTTATAGAAATCAAACGCAATTTCACGACTCGCACAGACAAACATCGCCTTGCCCTTTATCGTGGAACCTTCTTTAACTCGCCCTTCATAATGTTCAACAAAGTCTTTCGCCAAAGCTTCAATACGGTCAGGGTCGCCAAGAATCGCGTTCATATTGGCAGAAGCTTTCTTGCTCTCTTCTATCTGATGTTCATTGGTGCCCGCTTCTGCGCACGCTTGGTAGTATTTCTCGACCTCTTCAAGCTTGCTGTTATCAAGAATGACTTTAGCGGCTCGGCCTTCATAAACAATACGAACCGTAATTTCATCATTAACAGATTCTGTCATGGTGTAGCTGTCTACTGCATCACCGAATACATCAAGGGTGGCATCGATCGGCGTTCCGGTGAAGCCAACGTAAGTCGCGCTTGGCAGAGAGTCGTGTAGATACTTAGCAAAGCCGTATGTCTCTTTCACATCGACGGCTACACCATCTTGATATTTGATCACCACTTTCTTATCGAGGTTGACCTGTGAACGGTGCGCTTCATCAGAAATACAGATGATGTTTGTACGCTCTGAAAGCAATTCGATGTCTTCGGTGAACTTATGAATGGTAGTCAGGAACACACCACCACTCTTGATGCCTTGTAGCTTATCTCTTAAATCTTGACGGCTTTTAACTGGCACCACCATCTCATCACCAATGTAATCAGAGGCATTACAGAACTGTTTAGAAAGCTGGTCATCGAGATCGTTGCGGTCGGTAATAAGTACAATGGTCGGGCTTTCAAAATCGATGCTTTTCATCAATAGGCGAGATAGAAATTGCATGGTGAAGCTCTTACCACACCCTGTTGCACCAAAGTAAGTGCCGCCTTTACCACTTCCGTATGGCTTACGTTCTTTGTCGATGTTGTAGTAAAGCTTACGCGCTGCGTAGTACTGCGGGTAACGGCAACAGATTTTTATCTCTTTCTTTGAAGTATCAGGGAAGAAGACAAAGTTCTTCACCACATCAAGTAATCTGGTTTGGTTAAATAACCCAGCAATCATGGTGTAGAGAGAGTTAATACCCTCTTTTTCGGTAGACTCATTACCCGTTACTTTGCGCCATGCGTAGAAGAACTCATACGGCGCAAACAGGTTACCCATTTTGTTGTTCACACCATCACTGATGATGCACATCGCGTTGTAGACGAACAGCTTAGGAATATCACGGCGATAACGCACACAGATTTGCTTCCATGCATCAAAAATGGTCGCGTCTTTCTCTCGCACGGCACTTTTAAATTCAAACACCACCAGCGGTAAGCCGTTCACATAAAGGATGCAATCAGGGATTCGAATTTGTTCATCGACCCCCTCAATCTCTAGCTGGCTAACGATTTTATAGATATTGGTGTCAGTCGCTTCTAACCGATTTGTTTCTAGGTACGTAACCTTACCTTCAGCAACTTTTCTATCAGAGTTGTCTGCTTTAGATTTATTCTCTAGCAGCGGGACAAACATCAAGCGTAAGGCTTGTGCCAAATGTCTTGTATCGATTAACTCAATATAGAGGTCTTTCTTTGAGCGATCTTCACGCTTAAACAGAAAGCCATTGGTTAGCCATTGGCAGAAGGTTTTATTGCTATGGTATAAATCACTGGCAGGCAACGTTGATATCATACGAACAATGGTGTCAATTTCGCTCTCGGTTATAGCATCGCCTCGGTACTGCTTGGCAAGGTAGCGGCGTAAGTCATCTAAGATGAGTACTTGTTCTTTGTCTTCACGCGCTATTTGTTCACCCACTACGTGTGGGTAGCCTTGCTCACCCAATAGCTCAATAATGGCCTGTTCGAGTTTGGCTTCAGTAAATTTTAAGCTCATCGCCTTTTCCTACTGCTGTTTGACGTTGTTTGTTGTTTTCTAAATTGAGTTATTTAAATTTGTTTTGTAGTAACTCGGTTTCGGGCTTTGTTCCATTTTCTCAACACCGCAGATCTTGTCACCTCCGCAGAATCAGATATATTTTGAATAATATTTCTGAATTAAAGCGAACATATTACGCTTACGCTTGTACGTGGTAGCGAGTTGCGCCACCTGACTATAAAATGTCGCCAATTGAGTAGGATGCGATTTCAGCATATTCTCTAAACGTCGAAGTAACTCTAAAGCTTGATCGTAAGCCGTATTATTGGTCTGTTCGATATAAGATGAGACTGCTCGCAGATAATAATCCAGCGTATTTTCAGGTTTATCATCCACAATATGATCGGCAAGCGAAATAAGTCCTTGTATTGATATTTTATGTTCGGCAACCCATTCGCACGCTTTGTCTAATTGCTGGTTATCGATATAGAACAGAACCAAGGCATCCGTACGATCAGAAGCTTGATTATAGCGGTCTGGTTGTTGATAGGCATTGGCAAGTAGCAGTTCAGTGCGGGAGAAAAATTCAACATCATCAATTTGGTAATTGGCTTTAAACTTCGCTAACTGTTGATAATATTGAAAGCTTGGTGATTGTTCTAACAAACGGTTAGCTAATACCCATGCAGAATGGATTTCACCTAGTTCAACATAAAGACGGAATTGAGCTTGTTCGCACGCACGAAGTTCATAATCACTCGCCATTTTTTTCGCCTTAGCTAACCAAAACTCAGCTTCTAACGGCTCTTGCTCATCAATGAACATATCAACAACTTCAAGATAATCTCGACACGTTCGTGCTATTTTTTGTTTAATTTCCGCCACTTCACGCCAATCGGAGCTGTGTTTCATTAACGGAACTGCCCATGAGCGTAAGTTCCAGCTACTCTCATCTTGCGATGCTTGATCTATCGCTTGGCGGCATAAGGTTAGAAAGTGGGTGTTAGATTGCCAAATCGCTCCAAAACTCTCTTCAATCGAAGGAAATACGTCAAATTCATAATGGGTCAAACGCTCAAACATCCACTGCGCTTTCTCTTGCTCACTCCAATTAAGCTTTGCCAGCGTCTTTGGCATGTGTTCGTTAATCATGCTTTCAATGCCATAACGATCGCCATTGGAGTCATCAATTTGCTCTAGCACCTTATTCAACCGTTCAACAAGGTAGTTGATTAATTTCCATTGATGATCGGCGTTAAGGCTTTGCATTGATTCAATGATCATGTTCAATTGAATTTCTGCTGAGTTGAAATAATCATGGCTTTCTCGCCAATCCCAGAGCTGTTCTCGCGGTAAGGCTTGGGTAACCAACTTTTTCAGCTCGCCATATACGGCTGGCTTTTCGCGTATTTCAATTTTTGTCAGCAGTGCATTCCATGTGTACTCATCTTCTTCTAGGTATTCGAGTAGCATCTCTACCATGGCCTCTTCACCAAGGCTTTGCAGGTGATTTTTTATGGTATCTCGTTCACTACTTTGGTTTAAAGCTTGTTCTTGGTCTTGTAGGCAAAGGGCAACCGCCACGCCGTGCTTGCACAACATTTGATATTGCGCCGCAGGGCAAGTACAAGTGCCAACCAGATCGCCAGTGAAATCGAGGCTCACTTGATAATTGAGGCTGCCTTTGACCTGTGCGGTCGCGGTGTTGCCAACAAGGTTAAGCTTGCGTACTGCACCACTGCGTGAAAGCAAGATGCCTTTTTGCAAAGTGCTTGTTTCACACAGTGTCGTCAATTCAGAAATGTCGATTTCACGAGTATTAGTTGCGTTCATTATATTATGGTTCCACCTACGCTTTGCTTTGTTCTATTTCGGATTCATCTAATTCCCACCTTCGTTATCTCAGAACCGAGGCGCGAGGTATCTGAGATCTCGCTTTTCACCACCGTCAAAAACGAGATTCCTGATAAGTTCGTCCCTCACTTTCTGGAATGACGAAAGGTTACTCCGTCAGCGCTTTAGCTTGTTCTACTTGTACACTTTCTAAGTCGACTTCGCCGGAAAGCAATTTAGGAAGTAACGTATCGCGTAACGATTCCAAAGTTGCATTCTGTGCTCTATTTTGAGGAATCAACTGATAAAACTTATCGACGATAGCGGAGAAAGCTTCACGTAGCTCAACTGGTGGTACAGCCATTTCCCAGTTCATGATTGCAGTCTTATCACCTCGCGGCATTTTTGCGCCTTTCGAGGTTCTAGTCATGTACTCGAAGAATGTATCTTGATAGAGCAAGTTCATCAGGTATGAGTCAGTATTTTCACTAACTGATTCAAAACCAAGAACATCATTGGAGCGACCACCACTTCCCTCAGCAAGCCAGATCTTCTTAAAGTAAGGGCGGATGTTTGAAACTAAGATATCTCCCGACTTATATGCTGCGACAGTTTTAGCTGTTGGAAGCTTAGATGCAGCGGTTACACCTTTCTTTTCAGCGAGCATATTCTCTGTAGAGATGTAATTTTCAAGTGAAATTGTGTCGGTGTTGGTTCTTGCTGAACAGTATTTTGCTACGTCGCTCAGTGTGCCTACATCCCAACCTTCTGGGATCAACCCTAGCTCAGACTCAACGAGCTTTTCTGGGAAAAGCGAGGCAGTGACAGCATCCATCCCTTTTGGCTGTTCGCCATTCATCTTGGCTTTAACCGGATCAAAATCGACAAACCATGACTTGAAAATGGCTTGCGCCATTTGCTCTAAGGTTTGGTTGATTTGGTTGTTGAGAGTGATTTTGGAATTTAGTGCACCGAGATGCCCTATTATTTCTTTCTGTATCTCAATACTTGGTAGCTCGATTTGAATACTCTTCAAATAAGCTAGGTTAATTTTGGGAACCCCTGTACTTTCAGAGTCTTTGATTAACTTTAGAATGGTCTTCTTCGAGGATACGCAAAAGTAAACATACTCAGGAATGGCTTTAGTTGGGTCAACACGTAATCTCATCTGATTGGACGAAAGCAAATACCGGTCAAATTTATGCTCACTAGTTATCAAACCCGTCTGACCAAGTGTTCCCTTCTTCGTAAAAACAATATCCCCTGCTTTGCATTCACTTCGAGACAATTTGTCAAACGTACTATCAGATACATAAACAAAACCATCATCTTTAAATTCTCCGAGTCCAACCGACAAATTGCTTCCTCTCACTACAGGAATTCCTACGTCTTGATAACAAGATGCAGGAAGGTTAGAGCCAAAGGGACCGTCTACAGCACCGTCTCGACCTAGAGCTATATCACCTAATGTAGTAGCTACCCACTCACTCCCCATAACCTAACACCTCTAAGTTCTGGCGAATCGATTTATCCAACTCTTGAGATTGATTCATTTGGCTGTATAGGGTTTGTGAAAGCTCGCTCATCTTGGTTTCAAACGGAATGCCATCATCTTCCATGTCAGCTGCGCCTACATAGCGCCCTGGAGTCAGTACAAAATCATTAGCCTTGATATCAGCAATGGTTGCGGATTTGCTAAAACCTGCTTTGTCTTGGTACTTATCTACTTTGCCATCACCACGTTCAATACGCGCTTTTAGTTCTGCTTCATCGCAGCGCCATGCATGGTATGTATCAGCAATTAGCGCGATATCGTCTTTAGTCAGTTCTTTATTGGTGCGGCTAATCATGGTGCCCATTTCACGGGCATCAATGAACAGCGTCTCTTTTTGGCGGTTACGGAAACCTTTAGTGGTGTTCTCGGTTTTGTCTTTAGTGATAAACCAAATACACACTGGGATTTGCGTCGTGAAGAACAGTTGCCCCGGCAGAGCAATCATACATTCAACACGGTCATTCTCGATTAGCTGCTGTCGGATCTCACCTTCGCCGGACGTGTTTGAACTCATAGACCCATTCGCCAAAACAAAGCCTGCCGTGCCTGTTTCACTTAACTTAGACAGCATGTGCAAAATCCAACCGTAGTTGGCATTGCCTGTTGGCGGTGTACGATAACCAGCAAAGCGCGCATCATCGGTTAGCTCGGCTTCATTACGCCAACCTTTAAGGTTAAATGGTGGATTCGCCATGATGTAATCGGCTTTCAAGTCTTTATGCTGGTCAGCAAAGAAGGTATCGGCTGCACGTTCACCTAAGTTGCCAGATAAACCGCGAATGGCTAAGTTCATCTTCGCCAGTTTATAAGTGGTCGAGGTCAACTCTTGACCATAAATAGCAATATCTTTGGTGCGCCCTTCGTGCTCTTTAATGAATTTTAAAGACTGAACAAACATACCGCCCGAGCCACAAGCCGGGTCGTAGATCTTACCTTGGAAAGGTTCTAGCATTTCAGCTAACAGTGTTACCACTGACTTAGGCGTATAGAACTCGCCCCCGCCTTTGCCTTCGGTTGCTGCAAACTTGCCTAGGAAGTATTCGTACACACGACCGACTAAGTCTTCTTCGCTCATGTCACATTCGTTTGCCAGCGTGTCGATGTTTTCAATGCTGTCGATAAGTGACGCCAGCTTTTTCACTTCCAAACCTTGGCGCGAGAAGTAATTGTCTGGCAGGGCGTCTTTTAAGCTAGGGTTGTTTTTTTCGATAGTCGATAAAGCGGTATCGATGATGATAGCGATATCATCTTGCTTAGCGCGCGCTTTAACAAATGACCAACGCGCATCTTCTGGTAAAAAGAAGATGTTGTCTTGTTGGTAGAACTCTTTCATCTCAACAAACGCTTCTTGCCCGTCGTCTATCATCTTCTGGCGGCGTGCTTCAAACTTGTCGCTGATGAACTTTAAGAACACAAGGCTTAATACCACGTGTTTGTATTCAGATGACTCAACACTACCACGCAACTGATTAGCGGTATCCCAAAGGGTCTCTTCAAAGCCTTTGGTCGCTTTTTTAGCTTTTGACGCAGGCTTAGCTTTTGAGGCGGGTTTCTTGTTAGCGGGTGCTTTTGCCATGTTGTTAATTACTCGAATAATGTAGGACTCTGCTTTCAAGCGCAGACTATTGAGGGCGATTATATATGAAATTGAATGAGTTGAATTGATAAAGCTCCAATTTTAGGCGCTTTTTACGTGCCTTAAGATAAGGAAATATCCAAATGATCGAGCATTTTAAAAAAGCCACAAAATTCGTTTAATCTTTATAAATAATTCAGTGGCTAGATTAGCAGCACTTAACAGTCTTGTAGGCACTCTGCATGAGCTTCACAACATTTGATTGATTACCCCAAGGTAAACGTGCCTATCTCCGCACTTACAGGGGAGCTCAACATTTACGTGACTAAATTTGATGTAACCTTACGGCTATTTGATTTGCCATGATTGACTCTTGGGTTATCCCTTTTTCCAATTCAGACATTATGGACTCTAACTTAGGGGGGATAAGTTTTGAGACACGAACCCAGTTTTGGTATTGGTCCGAAAATAGCTCTGATCGGCCATGTTCTTTGAGAGTATCTGTTGATAAATTAGGTAGTAGCATATAAGTCGCTCCCGATGATAAAGCTAAAGAAATACCTTTAGGATCGGTATCAAACCAAGCTATAAGCTCTACGTCTGGAAAAGCCAACGCAATTTCTTTTGAGATTACTCCCGTGTCCTTATCCCCCCGGTAAACGATAAGAGGGTTAGGCCCTATGTCGGCTTGTACTAATCTAAACTTAGAAAATGCTTCATAGTTTTCAACAATCACAACTTGGCTGTGCTCAATGCTCGTCAAATGGCTTAGAGCTACCTCAATGTTCATACCTTCTTGTAATTCATACGATTTGCCATTTATGTTCGTGGACAAAATCCCATAAACTTTAATGACCTTGTCTTTGACAGGCCTTGAGCTTAGCTTCTCGTTTGGAAAGAACTGAGCCATATCCGTTCGAGAATCCGGGATAGAGTCGGTTAGAAGATCAAAGCCTGATTGCTCTTTGATCACCTTCCTGATTTGACGTATATCTCTAGGCGTCAGCTGCAAATTTTCTCCTCTAGCGCTCCCAACACTAAAGTCACGATGAAAAGTATCAAACACGCCACTCAGCGCTACACTGGCGCCTGCATTAACCTTCGCAGGAGAGAAGAGTTGCTTTAGCCGATTTAAATCACTACCCGTTATATCATCAATGATTTTACTCACAGTTTCCTCGCTATAGACACATCTTCTAAGTGAAGGTTGCCGTAACCTATATTGCTACCTTTTGCTAAATAGGTATAAGACCCGATAGACTCAACGGTAAAGCCTTTGCTATCTTCGGGAAGCATTGAACTATGGAAATTAAGCACGCTAAATAGCCACACATCTTTAGCGCAAGTGAGCTGTTCAAGATCTTCCGGCAAATCATTATTAATTTGCTCGTAATACTCCAAAGCGGAAATGCTGGTTTTTCCTTTGCCAACAAAGGCTTCAGCAAAAAAGGTATCGCAATGAGAATCAATGTCCGCTTCAATCAGCTCTTGTATTTCAACATCAAGAGTCAATTCTCGGCGCTCAGCTTCTTCAACAACCGGAAGCTCTTCTTGTTCGGCGGGCTGTGCCGTAATTTTTTCAACAATATCAGCCAATTCCGGCTCTTGGTCCATATCATCAGGATTTGGGTGATGTGCAAATTGAATAGGTTCTGAAAGCCAAAACATCGGAATGCCGTCGTGCTTTGCTACCTCATCAGGCAAAATTAAATCGTCACTTGGTGTCCAGTGTGGCTCTTGATCAATAAACCGATCAAAGGCATTGATCAGGTCCTTATCGCGTTCGCGGTTACGATACTTCAGCATCAAGGCTCGAAGTTGAATTAGAATAGACCCGAGCTCTTGTTGGCAACTACGAATCGCACTGTGCATTTCAGCACAAAACAAGGTGTTGAGCTCGGAGTTATCTCCAGCCATTTCACTCAACAACTTAAAAGAGAAAGCTTTCATGCCACTAACAAGCTTTTCAGCTTGCTCTATAGCAACTTGGTTCTCTTTTTGTTTTTGAGCGAGCGTATGGCCATAGCCAAAGTCATAACTGATACGGTTTCTTAGACGACGACAAGACTCTTGCAAGTCCATTGTGATTTCATAAACGACACCTTCAAGGCTATTAAACCTATCCGCCTCTTGTTCTCTTTTGCCATTTAATTTAGCTTCCAGGTATTCTTGCGCTAAGCTCTGAATTTCTGGAATGCGCTCAGCATGTTGAGTCCCAAGAAATGAACTCGCTTCCGTTTCAAGGAAGTAGTTCATCAATGCTTCCATCTTAGGGTGCACGCGGTAGCCGCGGCTTGTCACGATAACAACACGGGCTTCTTTTAATTTACGTAGGTCATTGGCGTTTTCATGAGTTTCACGTATCGTGCCATTTTCAAAAACATGCGTTAGTGTGTCCTTTGCTTGGCTGATTAAGCGAAGCATGTGGTTAACACCACCATGTTTCCCATTGTTTTGAGGGCTCATCAAAAGTCGAACTCCCCTTGGTTCTCGTTTGCTTTGTTAACTGTCTCAACGATCTTTTCATGCGTATCGATGAAATCGAGCACCTCGTAGACAAAGTCTAATTTTCCCGTCATCACATAGAGTTGGCGCTCTTTGTTTACTAAATGAGCCACCCCTTCTTTAACCAGAAATTCGACAACTACATTGAGTTTATCCGCTGCACTGTCACGCACTTTTTTTCGACTCACTTTTGGAAGTCGATAAATACTATCGAGTTTCTCCATCAAGCTAGGAGACGATTGGATTTGCGCACTCAGCATAGGCACATTTAACTCATCACCACCAACCATCACTGCTTCAACTTGAGCAGCCTCACTGACTGTCGCTACGAACTTAACCACAGGTCGAATGATACCGTGTACATTACTCATCAACGCGGTCACCTGACGACGATTGTGGTCGTCGATACTTTTATAGGTAACATAATAGGCGCTGGTTCTGCTCGTACATTGGAGCTCGCGCCCCATAAGAGTCAACGCTTGATTGATTTCTCGGCGTGTACGATCCTCTTTAAGCGTCTTGTAAGCTTCACGATCCGTTGCTGGGCAGATAAAGCTACCACTAAGTAGAGATTCTAAGACTTGTGATACTGGCTTCATGCTTCTACTCCTGTGCTAGTTTCAGCGGCTTTAGCTAACGCAAGTTTGCTTACTTTAGGTTTGTTGAAAATGTTCTTGTAAGGCGTTAAGTGATACAGATACTTAAATAAGTTGGCCGTACGATTATTGCCATCGGGTTGAGCCGCGATAACATTGAAGTTATGTGCCCCCATCATTTTGAGCAGTTTGGCTTGGTTTTCTGCCGTCAGCTTACCAATCTCATCGGTTGGGTAAGTTATTGATAGTCGACTTGCTCCACGTTGTTGTGTCAGAAGTGCTAAATACAACATGGATTGAATGAGCAAGTTCGTACCATTACTGGCCAAATCACGCATATCTTTATCTGTTTTGGCCGTTTTACGCTGGTTGTTCTCGATGACTTCAAATTTGATGTCAAACAGCTCAGTAGGCTTTTTAACTTTCTCGGCACTAATATGGTATGTCAGTGTACTTAAAGCGTTGAAAAACTCTTTGGTTGGTAGCTCAGCCGATCCCGTTTTATCCCACTCTTCGTAAATCTCAGAGAAGTTAATAATATCTTGCCAACCTTGTAGTTTGGAAAGTGAACTTTCAACGTTAATGTCAATAGAACCAACCACCGAGAACGTGTTATTGAGCTTTACTTGTTCAGAGATATTACGACCAAGTTTCTTAATGTCACGGTCGAAGCCGAGTAGCCGATGCTTGAAGTCAACGAGCATACGCCCCATGTTGACCGCGCTTTCAATTGTTATGCTGGTCACCTGAGGAATAATGTCATTCATGATGATTTCTAGAATATCTATTCGCTTAGAGTCACTAGCAACAATATCCTCTGTAATGGCGTTTCGGCTGCTTTCATTCCAGAAACGATACAGCTCCCCGTCACCAAGGTTGAGAGTGATAGTTTCCATCTGTTGTATATCTTTTTTACGTAGCTTAGTAAGCCTCTCTAACTCCGGGAGTTTGCTCTCTATATAGCTCAAGAGTGAATTTAAATCGCCGTTATAATCGAGCGCTTCTTGGCTGCCTTCTTCGCCCTCAAACATCACATAGTTAGTTAGGCGAGAGATTGCACTGTCAGCTCGCTGTTTGTGGTTTCTCAAGATAGAGAGCTTCTCATCAAACTCTTTTTTGGTTCGATGAGCTTTGGCTCTCAACTCTTTCAGTTTAGTTTCAAAAGATTCAAACTCTTGATGCACCGTTTCAAGTTCTTTGACCTTAGTATTTCGATCGTCACGTCTCTTAGGATCATCCACTTCATAAACAGCAAGCCATATCTCGTATTCTTTGATTTTATGAGACTTCACTTTTAAGTTTTTGATCTCATTATCAAGCAATTCAATTTCTTCTTTGTAGCGTTGATAGATTTCACCGCTAATACCTTGATCACTCAACCGCTGTTCATACTCCGTTTTGATGCGCTGTTTGTTCTCGCCCAACGTCAGAGTACTTTTTTCCAGTAGTTCATCTATAGCTCCGATCGTGAGATCAAGTGATGATTCAACATTGCTAATTTGAGTAAGCCTGTCGTTGTTTAGCTCTAATTTTGCTTCTTCAAAACGTTCAAGCGTTACTGAGATTTCCCTATCAATCAGGGCTATAGCTTTCTCAATCGATTTGATGTTTATATTAATTTTTTCGACTAAGCCCTCTTTTGCACGGGCAATCTCTATTTTCTTGTTTTTAAGGTTAACCTTAGTTTGTGATAGGTCACCCTCAGCGTTTCGCAGTTCATTGCGTAATCGTGATAACTCAAGCGTTGACTGCTTAACAGCAAAATCATTTTTCAAAATTTGCTTATTGAAATCAGCCTCTGCGTCTTCAAGCTCAACGATACGGTCCATCAAGTGAGCCTGCTCTTCCACATCAGCTTTGTTGGTGACACTACAATCTGCTAGGTTGCTCGTATCGATATATAAATCGTACATTGAACCTGAATCTTCAGTCATTGATGGTGTGAGTGTCGTGTCCATCAAAAGCTCATCGGTGAGAACACGACCAAGTGGAGAGCTTTGCCACCCCTGTCGATTAGCCTCCAGGAACGAGAACAAGGTTCCTGAATCTGGGTCTAATCGGTTACTGACTACTTTTAGCCTGGTTTCGGCATCGCGCATATTTCGACGAGTGGCCTCTAATCTTTCGAGTAGCTTTTCACGTTTAGTTTGTAAGTTGACTCCTTCCTTCTCACTCAAAGTTGTCGTGTGTTTTAACGTGTCTACTTGTTCTTGTAATCTGTCCTTCTCAGACTCCAACTGCTCTCTCTGCTCAATGAGAAACTCATCAATATCTGGGTTCTTTAGTCGCTGCTTTTGAGTAGCGAGTTCAGCCCTATGCTCCATAAGAGCCTGAGATTTATCCGCTGTAAAAATCGTATGGGTTTGGGTCAGTACCTTTAACTGTGGCTGATATACATCGTCTATCTTGTCTTTTTTAACCTTGCACTCTTTTTCGGCATCAAGTTTTTGCTCTGTTAGGTCAGACTTTTCTTTATTGAACTTACTAACAAGGTTTTGTTTGTCTTTCTCATACTTTGCTTTCGCATCATTTACCTTAGTTTCAAGATCGGCGTAACTTTGTCTTTGTTGTGCCACCCTGTCTTCCATTTCTGGCAATTGCTTTAGCTTAACGGACAGTTCTGGATAACCACTATTTTCGTATGTTATAA
The DNA here is from genome assembly GCF_041467655.1 of Vibrio sp. 10N.247.311.49. NCBI lineage: Bacteria > Pseudomonadati > Pseudomonadota > Gammaproteobacteria > Vibrionales > Vibrionaceae > Vibrio > Vibrio sp. 10N.247.311.49. The sequence goes on along the minus strand of NZ_JBFSVA010000018.1, from coordinate 42,263 downwards.
GCTTGCTGTGATGTACTTCGATCTCAGAGTTAATACTTGTGATAGAGCGTTGAAGAGCGCTCTTTTGAACCTCTTTATCAAGCTTATCTTGATTAATTTCACCAATCTGCTTGTCACTGTTTTCAAGAAAATCTGAGCGCTCGATTTCGGTTTTCTTAAGAGATTCATCAAGGCTTTCAGAGGCTTCACGAATGATTGTTAAGGCATTGGCGAGCTGAGTGGTTAGATAGGCAATCTGCTTATTGTTCGCAATAGCTTCAATGAACGCTTCTTTTTTGGCTAGGAACGCTGTTAGGCCGTTATAGTCATCACACCATTGTTCAATTCTGTTTGCATCCACACCAAACTCTAATGTGCTATTTCCTTGCTCGAGGATATCCAGGAAAAGCGCCTTTGTGTCGGCCATATTGAATTCACCTTGAATCAACGCCGCTGTGATTTTTTCAATGTGACGGACATCATGACGACCAGAGCACAAAGAGTAGCTCAGGAACTGATTGCTCAAATTCCCTGCATTAATATTTTGGATAATTTCGCGGTACTCTTTGACGCTAGTAATACGCGACTCGTATTCTAAGCCGTTAGCGTTCAGCTCCGCGGCCAGCTTTGTACAGCCGATAGCGTAAGGCTTATCTTCGCTGTCTTGATTAATGATCACTGACTGCTCAAACTGACCTTTAACGAAAAGGTAAACAATGCCACCTTTAGTACTAAGGTTTCGATAACAAATGACATGAGCAACTTGACCACGAGCAGTAATGTACTCGAAAACAATATAACTGTTGTTGTGTGGTAAATACCATTCTGCAAAGGGCTTATTGACATTCGATTTCCTGACGATCTGCGTGCCAGTCGCTCCATAAAAGAACGGAATGAGCCTTAAAAGTGATGTTTTGCCTTCTCCGTTACCGCCAGTGATCTGAGTGGGAGCGTCAAAAGAATACTCAGAAAACATCTTGTTTTTCTGATAAGAATTTATTGCGATAACTTTGGTCAATCCGGCATACATCATCGTATCTATCTCGAGTTATGTTGTTTTTCTTGACTGAAAATCAACCAGTTTGAATTTGTGGCCACTAAATCAGGTTACAGCTTTCAATACCATCGACTCTCTCACAGTAAAGATTCCTGACTTTTCTTGCCCTTGCCAATATCCACAATAAATATATGTACTTTTTCACTACATGTATATACTGTATACATCAACATGTAACATTTATGAGCACGAACATGAGTCAAGCAGATATCAAATGGGACCAACAAGTACGATTTCGACTAATTGAGATCATTGCTCTTTGGGAGGGTCGACTGACGACAAATCACCTATGTGATGCTTTTCACATAGGGAGACAACAAGCTTCTAGGGATATCAACAAGTACATTAGCTTAACTGACCAAGGTCAATTGATACTGGATAGAACAATTAAAGGCTATAGGCCAGCAGACAACTTTAAGCCTTTATTTACTCAAGGCACTGCTCATGAGTATCTACTTATACTTCATCAGCAATATAACCAAGAAGAGACCTTCGAGTTCTTTAATTGGGGGGAAGCTCAATCGACCGTATTGAACGTTCCTGAAAGGGCTATATCACCAAGCATTGTTCGAGGATTAATTGCGGCAGCAAGGGCTAACCTTCGCGTCGATATTGACTATGTATCGCTCTCTACACCTGAGGTTCGAGGTCGAATTATTGCGCCTCACAGCTTAGTCTATGATGGGATCAGGTGGCATGTAAGAGCATATTGTGAAGAGAAAAATGAATTTCGAGATTTCGTGTTAAGTCGCTTTAGGAACGAACCTGACTTAATGGATAAGTCACCAAAAATGCGAGAACATGATGACAACTGGAACCATCAAGTTAAGTTAATGATTACACCTAACCCTTACTTGTCTGAGCAACAACAAGTTGTTGTTGCTGACGACTACGCTATGAAAAACAAGAAGATGGAAATAGTAACTCGTGGAGCTTTAGTCAGTTATTACTTGCGACGTATGGGCGTCATACAAGACCAAAAGCTGCTAAAAGAACAACCAGAAGCCTATCAATTGACTGCTCACTTTGACGAAAGTCTACCTAGATAAATCAAGGTTCGTTCGAGACAGCCCGATAAGATTGGTGATGTTCTAGATGGAACATCACCTGTCTGTGCTAGCAATTAGAACCCGACTTTTTGGTATCACTTTCAATAAGAACACACTAACTCACTCACCCTTCTCCCGGTCGCCCTCGCTGATGTCATAAAACCTGTCATTTTCTAAGCTAATGAGGACAAGCATACTAACCTCTATATAGACCCCAATGAGTATCTCAAATGACTCTACAGGCCATGTTGATAAATCATCCAATTTAGGGGGGGGGGGCATTGACCATGATATCGATAACGAATAAAACAAAGAGGTCGACCATGACACACAACTCAACAAGAATTGCACAAGCGCTTAAGGAGCTTTCTACAAGCTCCTCAAAAAAAATACAGAACGGTATTAAAATGCTGAAGGCAAACTATCGAGCCGAAGACAGGAAAATAACAGCTATTCAATTAGCTAAAGCTGCAGGGTACGAAAATTACATGACGGGTAATGAGCAGTACGGCAGCTTTGCTCATGAGCTAAGCCTTATCCTCCAGTACACACCTGAACAGCAAAAAAATGGAGTACCTATTTGGACATATACCATTTGTACAGCGGCTGATGAAACAAGTATCAATGGTCACTTCACGTGGGTATTAAAAGATCAGGTGGCAGAAGCTCTAGAAGAGTTAAAATGGGTCACTCCTATCGCTCCAAACAACGTAATAACAGATTTAGAAATGATGCAGACTCAGCTCGATACTTTGTCAGAAAAAGATAGAGAGACAACCATTCAAGCACGGATCGGGCAAGGACTATTTCGAGATCAGCTCATTCATCATTGGACAAGTTGTTCGGTGACAGGATTCGATAACACGGATTTTCTTGTTGCATCCCACATCAAACCTTGGCGTGACTGCTCCGCATCCGAAGCGATAGATATGACAAATGGATTATTGCTTACCCCAAACTTAGATACTGCTTTTGATAAAGGCTACATATCTTTTGATCGTGATGGTCTGATTATGTTATCACCACAATTAACATCAAATGACGTCGAAAAACTGAATATTTCACCCACCATGAAGCTTCGTTGGTGCTTGCCCCAGCATGATCATTTTTTGCAGTATCATCGAAAACACATCTTTAGGAAAGACTCCTAATTAGTGGTTAGTACTTTTTGAATCACTCTCCTGACGGCCAATGCTCAAGCCATAACTAGCATTTAGTGAAATGCGCCGCAATTTATATCATTACGCTTTCTTTCTAAGGTAGGTCAAACAATAAATAGATATCTTAGATATTGGAAAAGTAGAGCTATGGCTAGTAATAGAAAGATAACCAACAATCTGTTCCGAGGTTTTTCACTGTTCTTTTTGGTTTCAGTGATAGCTGTTTTATTTACTCTTTATATTAGTAGCTCCTATTCGACGGCAACAATAGAGGAGAAATTATCCAGTATAACTGGACTGTGGAACCTCCTACTTGGGCTTCCAATTACAGCGGCAGGAGCAATCATTGCCATTATGCTGGCGCAAAAGTCTATCGACATCAGTAAAACACAAGAGCACTTAGAAGAACAAAGTCTTCAACTCAACTCGAAGCTAGCAGAATACGAATTTAAACAAAGCCTGACCTTGAAATGGGAAGAGTCCGTACACCATTACGTAGAGTTGAACGAAGGGATTCAAGCGTTAACCGATAGCTTGAGTAAGCTAAAATATTGGCACCAGAAACCTAAGAGTCACTTATCCATATATGGAGCCGAGCTATCTTCTTCTACAACAAAAAATATTCAATTAGCATTCGATAATTATCAGACCGACGAAACTTCGGCAGAGAAATTACAAACAAAGATAATAGTTGGCTTTAATTGCTTTGACTGCCCTTCTCTCTCAATATCCAACAACAAGCTAGTGTTCGACGAAGATAAAAACAAAGAGCTTGCATTTGAGCACAACAAGTCCTTCTATGAGGAAGTCGAAGAGCAAGTGATAACATCGCTGCATAAGGTAGAACTCGCACTCATAGCTATTAATAAATGTGGTTTTACTGCAGAGCTATGGAAAGAAAAATACCGTCAGCACTTGGCTAACAATAGTTTTATGCTCAACAATGCCCTCAAACATTATGACGCCTTGAATTGCCAGTTATCGAATTCTTCTGATCGTCTAAAGTTTAATAGCGAAGTTTATCAAACCCCATTAAAAGCACTCGAAAAGGTTAGAGAATACAAACGAAACCTACAAACGCCTTCTTACTCAATGAAGATTTTTCTCTTAACTTCAAACATTCATCCAGAAGCCAACTACCATAATAATTACTTATCTCTACTAGATTTTATCCCCATCAAGAAGAAAAATCGTACATCATCTCACTTTTGCGGGTTGCCTGTTTCTGAAGATATCTGTACATCTTCAACACCTAGTCTATTTTGGGACGAGTTAGAAACAAACACTATAGTTCGAGTTGAACATTGGCACTCTACGGGGCTTTTGTTTTTCAAAGATATAGTACGAATGATGCCAAACGAAGATGATGTATTAAATTGGTCAAAACAACAATTTACGCTATCACCCCGCTCTCAGTCTTGGATTAAGCAGGACTTATCTTTTGATATAAAAAACATTTTTCTTACCAATCAGGTTTTCGTACCCGTTCTACAAGATGAGCTTCTAGACGATATAGATTTAGGAAATGAGGAACATCAAATTGAACTCAACACCTCAGCTGAGGGGCTATTTTCACAATTTATCGCTTCTGCTGAATACGGTCACTTCCTAACCGATTCATTTTCTTCATATAGTTGCAAAAATATATCGTATAAAACTCATCAATATCGTAATCAATTAATGAAAAAGAGTTATGTCAAAAACTGGGAAGTTCGTCAGCCTAAGTCTACTGAAGACGAAATGATAATTGCTGGGTTTAAATCTCGTATTGATTTGATGTCAGAAGAAAAGAGCCAAGACAGTCCAAGCTGCTCTCCCAGTGAATTAAGGCACCGTCTTCGTAGCAATAGAAGAGTTGAAAAAGCCAGTCATAGTAACCACTTTGACGAATACGTGTTCGGATCTATCGTCTTATTTCCTAAGTTTAACGGCTACTGCGATATACTGGAGTTAGTTGGTAATCAAGAAAGATTGAACGACATATCTCTGGAACGAATACTGTTGTTTAAAGGCAAAACAGAAAATGACAACGGGCACCTTGTTATTGATATATCTAGCACCAATAAAACAATATTCGATGATGTGGATGTCGACGGTGTCGTTAAATGCTTAGAAAATGAAAATGCTGTATCACTCCCCATCCAAAGTTATGAATCATTGATAGTCACCGTATAAATGTTCTCGAGTAACTACTCTCGGGTTTGAAAATTAAGTTAATCGTTCTCGAACACAATAAATTAACGGCTGCTTCTAGAATGGTGGACTTTACAACGAGCTATGGAATCTCTTGGGACCAAGAAATGGTTAAGAGCCTGATAATGCAAGGAATTACAGGCACAAAAAAGCCCACACTAGGTGGGCTCTTTCGTATAATGTGGTGCCCGCTACTGGACTCGAACCAGTGACACCTTGCATGTCATGCAAGTACTCTAACCAACTGAGCTAAGCGGGCAATGCTTTGAAACTTAACTAACCGCTTTACTAAGTGGCTAACGCTTCAGAACGAGATCGATAATAACGAGTGAATGGGTAGCGTGCAAGGATAAATTTGCACAAAACGGTTCGTTTGCTTTTAAAAACAACAATCAGAATAAATTTTAAACACAAAGCAGATCAATGGCTTGAAGTAGATCACATTTCGCCTCTAGTTCAATAGCTATATACCTCTGCCTGTTTCGTGTCTTACCCCTCTAATAAAGCATTTTAACTCAAGATATTAGTTAGAATCTTCATCCACATCGAATACAACGTTGTAGTTTTCGGTATAGGTGCAGTTTGGCTGGCGGCTACAAGTGAAGAAGCGTCGGCCTTTGTAATCGCCTTGGCTTGCCAGTTTGATGATCATTGGGCTACCACACTTCTTACAAAATCGCACTTCTTTTGATGGCTCGATTAAATCGATGTGTGCTGCCAGTAACCTCTTCAAACGGCTCACTTGGTAGCTGTGTTTAATAGATGCACCAATCAGAGGTAAACCTGCCGATTTACACACGTGAATTAGTAGCTTTTCGCGATCGACTTTCCCTTTATTGAGCTCTTTGCCGTTATCAAGTTCGATAATAACGCGGGGCTCTAGCGTTCGCGGGTCGCAAACAACAAAGTCGAAGTAACTACGTGAGATCTTGTTGTTGGCGATAAACCAATTCTTCTTATTGTTCGTCTTAGCAGGAACAAGTACGTTCGACATGCTGACTTTAGCAAACACTTCCCCATGGTTGCCCACAGCTGATTTTAGCGCATTATAGAATGTCGCCTGTTGCGCCGACATCAACGCGCCTTTCTTCTGATAAGCGTGGTCTTTGGTGTCATCGTGTTTCACCACATACTTTTGAATAAAGTAAAAGAACACAACCAGAACAAATACAACGATAAAGATATTAGTCATTTTCCAACACAATCAAGTCTGTATAGGGATTAAGAGAGTAGCTAGCGTATGTAGAAAAGCATCACCTGGCAAGCAAAAGAGCGAGAGTTGCCAACCAGAATCACGACCTTTGAGCGCAGTGCCCAACGAGAGGTCGCTCCTTCGCTAGACACACCTCTCTTATTTTGATAATTAAATCATCAATTACACTCTAGATTGATTTAGATCAATTTACCTAGATTTGTGATCAACTAGTCTGAAAAACGTTAGGCAAATGTTAATAAGGAAATTGATATGGAACTTAAACAAGACCCAAGATGTTATACCGACGTATGTGTAGATGGTAAATGGTTCCACTATGACCACTGCGGAACCCAAGCCTACATGTTAAAGGGAGGAGCTTCGGCTGTGATTGAACTCGCTAGCGAACCAGCGACAGAAGGCGAATTGGTTGAAATGCTTCAAGGTGTCGCTAAGTAACTCATTTAGAAAATGTTGATATAGATAAACTCGACATATCGCTAAGTAAACCCCACTTCTCACTCAAATTTTGATATTAGCGATCTCAGAGTGTTCCAGAAGCCATTCTTATCTCACGAAGATCAGAATGGCTTTTTGTTTCCAGATTAGCGATTAACTTTCAGCAATGATGACTTGATTCCTACCCGACTCTTTCGCTTGATATAGTGCATCATCCGCGGCTTTGAGGTACTTCTTGTAAGTATCTTGATTGAGTTGCTCATGAACAATACCAATCGACGCTCCTATCGATGTGGTGAGGTCTAAAGAGCCGGAGTGCGTATCAATGGGTGTTTCAGAAATAGCTAAACGGATAACGTTCAACTGTTGCTCAGGATCAATGGAACCAGCCAGCAACAAAACAAACTCTTCCCCACCCCATCTTGCCACTACATCGTTTGTTGATAAGATTTTCTCTAAACGCTTAGCGACTTCCACCAGCACTTGGTCACCAATATCATGCCCATAAGTGTCATTAACTTGTTTGAAGCGGTCTAAATCTAGAATAGCGAGCGTATACCCAAACGACGACAAATGATGTGGCATCGGCTGAGTTAACCGTTGCTCTAAGTAACGCCTATTGTATAAGCCTGTCAGTTCGCATCTTGTTGATTGCTTAAGTAGTTCTTTGTTGGTCTTCTGGATCGAGCGTAACCTTATCAATAGTAACGTGGCGCTTATCATCACCATGATACCCAAAGCGACGACGATTCGATTCCGTAATTGCTGCTTATCTAATGTCAGCTCACCCAACTCTTTTTCTGCGTTAAGCAGTTCGTTTTCTTGAGCTAATGATGCCGTAGCGAAATCTTGCTCGAGTAAAAAGATATCACTCTGGCGCTTATCAAATAGCAGCGCTTTATTACCCTTGTAATAGAGCTTGAAGTAGCGAAGTGCGTTCTCGCTGTCGCCTCTTGAATCATAGTATTCAGCAAGTGTTCTTAAGCCGAGGACCTTCCAGCTGCGAGTCCCCACAACATCGAACATTGCAGACGATCGCTTTAGATCAGCAAAAACAAAATTATCTCGGTTCAAACCAATGTTCGCTAAGGCTCTATTTAGGTAACACTGCCCCAATTGAAGTGTGTATTTGTCCACGCCTGGGTATCTAAGACACAAGTTTGCGACTTGTCGTGCTGACTCAAAGTTCTTTTCCGCCAACAACACATCACTCTCTGCTTTTAATAGGATGATTTTGTATCGTTCACTCACGTTATCGCCATTTAGCTTAGCCGCACTTTGATATGCTTCTCGGCCTTTGACTAAATCACCACTGCGCAGATAAGCAAAAGACTCATTCACATGCAGCACGCCGATGGTAGACGCTTCGAGTAGTCCACTCTTGTAATAGAGCTTTTTGGCTCTTTTAATCAGCTTGAGCGCTTTAGGCCAGTCTTCCAAATAGATATAAAGCAGTGCCATATTTGACACTAACTTGCTGTTGTAGATGTGATGAGGGTACTTCTTACCAAGGTCTAAACCTTTATGGAAAAAGTATTGAGCTTCAGGAAAGTCATTGCGGATGTTATTGATGACACCAGCCGTGTTATAGGCCTTAATCAACAACTCTTCATAGTGAAGCGATTCTGCGATATCTATCGCTGCTCTGATTTGGATTTCAGATTCCGCTAGCTCACCCTTACTGATGTATTCAATCGCCAATTCAACGAGAGATTGGGCCTTTAGCCAACCCATATGTTCGTGTTGTGCGAGTGCTTTAATCTGCCTGACGTATTCGGAAACCGCTTCGGTATCCAACTTATGTTGCGCGAGGTTGGACAAAATCATCAATTCGTAAGCACGATAGATGGCTTTATCTTGGTCTGGGAACTTGGCTTGGAGAGCCTCAAGTTGTTGGGAAGCTAAATTAGGGTCACCGCGAGATACATCGAGAATATCGATCAACGCAGATCCATATTGAGAGAGTGATAACTCTTTCTCTGGACTATAAACACTCGGGTTTTCAGGGCGAATATGCTTTAAATCGTCGTCATAAGTTGGATAGAGCAAATACAGCCCCAGCACAATACTCATCAGCACCACGAAAAGGAATGAACCTAACACATTGTTTCTATTCATTTATCAGGGCCATTATTGATTGAATTCCAATTTTATTGACGTTTTTTTAAGAGCGGTCAAACATTATACCCGACAGATATACAGATTAAAATCCTGCGCACTGGTGGATCTGAATTGGGTTTTTCTCATTAATTAGAATAATCAGGCAACTTTCTTGATTTAACTCAGACAATCATCTACCTCATTGGCGTTATAGTGATTTTCCTGTTCCTACCTCCGCGGCTTCTTTTTGAACAAGCGGAAGCATAATGAGAATTAACAATGACCCAAATTAATGAACAACGTCTTGTAGAACATTTCTGCGATCTAGTGAAAATTGATAGTGAATCTCGTAACGAAAAAGCGATTGCTGAAGCTTTGGCTGAGCAACTCGGTGAACTAGGTTTTGAAGTTCACAAACTGGCGGTTCCTGAAGAAGTGTCTAATGGTTTCAACATCTACGCTCGTCTAGATGGCACTCTTCCAGGTAGCACAGTGTTCAGCTGCCACATGGACACAGTAACGCCAGGCATCGGCATTGAGCCAATCATCGAAGACGGTATCATCCGTTCAAAAGGCAACACAATTCTAGGTGGTGACGACAAGTCTGGTATCGCAGCTATCATGGAAGCGGTTCGTTGCATTAAAGCTGAAGGACAAGAGCACAAAACTATCGAGATTGCATTTACTGTATTCGAAGAAGGCGGTCTGTTCGGCTCTTTGAACTTCGATATGTCTTACATTCAATCTGAGCACGCAATCGTACTTGATACAGGCGGTCCAATTGGCACTATCGTAAACGCAGCGCCTGGCCAGCAGAAGATTGTTGCTAAAATCAAAGGTCGCCCTGCTCACGCTGGTTTAGCACCAGAAGAAGGCATCAGCGCAATTCAGGTTGCTGCAGACGCAATCACTAAGATGAACCTACTTCGTATCGATGAAGAAACGACAGCAAACGTTGGTATTGTTGAAGGTGGTCAAGCAACTAACATCGTAATGCCAGAGCTTAAAGTCGTGGCTGAAGCACGTTCTCTAAACGGCGAAAAGCTAACGGCTCAAGTTGAGCACATGATCTCTACATTCCAAGAAAGTGCTAAGCAGTTCGGCGCTGAAGTAGAAATCGAATCAACTCGTGCTTACGATGCATTCGTTATTGCAGACGATCATCCGCACATTCTTTCTATCAAATCGGCGTTTGAGAAGCTTGGCGTCACAGCGAACACTAAACGCACTGGCGGCGGTAGCGATGCAAACAACTTCAACGCAAAAGGCCTGACAACAGTTAACCTTTCTACTGGTATGGCGAAAGTTCACACCACTGAAGAGTACATTGCAGTGAAAGACATGGTCGCAATCACTGAGTTTGTTGTGGCTTACGTAACGCAATAATCGAATCCATTAGTTGGGTAGTCACTTCTATCTAGCACAATGAAAAAAGCCGAGACATCATCACGATGCTCGGCTTTTTGTTGTTTAGGTGAACATAGAAGGTCGAACCTAAAACCCTCTACGCTTCCAGAATTGGCCTTCGTCTTTTGCTACTAGGTCGAATGTCTTGTCGGCGATGATGTTGCCTTTTAGCTCAACCGTCATGCGCCACTTTCCTAGCTTGTTCGAGACAGGAGCCCAGATAGTGTGACCTAAGTAGAAATCCCAGTCATTGTTACCGACATACTCCTCACCACCAAACGGTTCGAGCACTTCACCTTTGTCTGTGGTGATGTTTGGGTGATAAATGCAGTAACGGATCTTCTCACCTTTGGCTTTTTTGATATTCAGGATATAGCCAAACTCTACGTCGATTTCAGCATCAACGGTGGTGGTGAACTCTTGAATTTTTGGAAGATCTTTAGATTTTGAATCCCATGTGGAATAGATACCATAAGAAGTCATGTCGACCACAACAGAGCGCTTTGCCATTTCAATCGTTACCTTGAAGTTGTTCTATTAATTTAATTCTATTTGCCATTCAGCCACGCAAGCAGAAGAAGAACGAGGCTATTCTTGCCAGTCTTTCGCCATACGCTTAATTACTGAAGGTTCAATGTCGTGAATAGTGCCATATTGCTCTCGGCAGACTTCGATAATTAATTCTGCTTTATATTTGCGTGCAAGTTGGCGGTAGGCTCTCATTTCCCAATGCTTAATAAAGGTATTTGAAACAACCACATCAAGCCCTTGCTTTAAGCCGTTTTCAGCTGTGTTTTGACACCACTCATGAGCTTGTTGCAGCTGCCTAGGATCAAAATGGTACTCACCTTGCTCATTCACATAATACATATCGGCTTCGACATGCAATACATCGTAGGTTTTTGCTTTTGTTGATTTGCCAGAGCCGGGCAACCCTCGAATGAGTATTAACTTCATCTGTCACTTTACAGGCTAATTTGAAAACATGAGTTTATCGTAAATAGTAACGAGTTGCTCTGATAACTGCCTCTGCTCAGCATACGAAAACCAAGTACTTACACACGACTCAGACAATCACTGAATACAATGAGACTCCCCTCGAAGCGCGTGGATTGCTTCTGATAGAAAACACAAATAATTTACATCTATCCATTTTGCATATCGACAAGCGTATCAAACTACTATAGATTTAGATGTATAGACGTCTACATATCTAGCTTAGGGAGAAAGCTGTGCCTATTCGCATTCCAGACCAATTGCCAGCATCCGATGTTCTTCGTGAAGAAAACATCTTCGTTATGCCGTTATCAAGAGCATCGACACAGGAAATTCGTCCACTTCGAGTCTTGATCCTCAACCTAATGCCGAAGAAGATTGAAACTGAAACTCAATTTTTACGCCTACTATCGAACAGCCCATTGCAAGTGGATGTAGAGCTGCTGCGCATTGATGACCGACCAAGTAAAAACACACCGACTGAACACCTTGATAACTTTTATCGCCAATTTGAAATGGTCAAAGGCAGAAACTTTGATGGATTGATCATCACTGGTGCGCCGCTTGGCTTGGTTCAATTTGAAGATGTGATCTACTGGGACCATCTGAAAACCATCATGGAATGGGCAAACAAGCACGTTACTTCAACTCTATACGTGTGTTGGGCAGCTCAGGCTGGTTTGAAATTACTCTATGATTTGCCAAAACGCACTCGAAAAGAGAAGCTGTCTGGTGTTTACAACCACGAGATACATAACCCATACCACCCTATTTTACGTGGCTTCGACGATACATTCTTGGCTCCGCACTCTCGCTATGCGGACTTCTCTCAAGAGTACTTAGCGGAACATACTGACCTTGATGTTCTTGCGACTTCTGATGTTGCGGGCGTATACCTAGCGGCGACCAAAGATAAACGAAACGTGTTTGTAACGGGTCACCCTGAGTACGACTCTCACACACTTCACAATGAGTACATTCGTGATTTGGGTGAAGGCATGGAGCCTGTGATACCAATCAACTACTACCCGAATAACAATCCAGACAACAAACCGGTTGCAAGCTGGCGCAGCCACGGACACTTGTTGTTCTCAAACTGGCTAAACTACTGCGTTTACCAACAAACGCCTTACGATCTGGATCATTTCAGCGAAGACAACTTTACCAAAGACGATTAAGTTCTTTCTTCCGATTCACAAACACATAAACCGTGTTCAGTATGTTGTTGATAAAACGACGAATTGGACGCGGTTTTTTTATGGTGTGTGGGTCGCATTCCATGATAGATTTACGACTTCAATGGGTTTGATTTCATATGATGGGTTGGTGTTCATAAGGAGCTTCACATGCCTGCCAAGCCATCATTTTCAAATCCGATTTCGTTGTCCCGCCCTCTTTCGTTATCAAGTGTGGTACTACTTGCCTCGCTTTCCTTGGCCGGTTGTGTCTCTGTCACTGAAGGACCGCCAAAGATTGAAAGTGATCCTATCGCGATGTCTGAATCTCGAATCGAATTAGGTTTGGGCTATATGGGACAAGGCAATATGGTGAGAGCGCGTGAAAACCTTGAGCTCGCGATTAAACACGCACCTAGCTACTACCGTGCTCGGCTTTCAATGGCGCATTACTACGAACAAGTGGGTGAAGTAGATGAAGCGAGAAGCACTTACCGCAAAGCACTCAGTCTTGATTCAAGAAATGGCAATGTATTGAACAACTACGGTACCTTCTTGTGTAAACAGGGCGAATACGAACAAGCCGATAATTACTTCAATCGCGCCATCGACCAACCCTACTACTACTTGGTGTCTGCAAGTTATGAAAACGCCGCGTTTTGCGCATTTAAGGCTGGCAATACCGACCAAGCGAAGTACTACTTCAGCAGAGCGATTGACCACGATCCAAACCGCGTAAAATCGATACTACAGTTATCAAAAATTGAAGTGAGTGACGCCGATTACAATGACGCTCGAATCCGTTTATTCAAATTCCACCAGCGTTATGGCTATCAAATTCCATCGCTTAAAATCTTGGTCGATCTCGAAAACAAAGCAGGTAATAAAGCTCTAGAGCAGAAATATCAGAGTAAGTTAGATGAGTTGCTTTCTGCTTAGGTTATATGCAAAACACAAAAAAAACGGGCTTGTTGCGTTAACAACAAGCCCGTCCGTATTTCAGCTTAATATCTTAACTAAGTGCAGCCGCTATTTTAGCGCGATCCACTCTTGTCTTTGCTCATCGTCCATAAAGGTCCATGCGATAAAGCGACTTACCTTCTGGCCTTGTGACATCTCGACGACTTTCACTTGTTTAGCTCTAAGCTTGCCAAGCTCTGAACGAACCATATCGACGTTATCTTTCTTAGAAATCAATGTCGTAAACCACAAAACTTGAGTAGCAAAAAGTTGACTCTCTCTTGCCATCTTCATAATGAAAGCGGCTTCACCACCTGGGCACCAAAGCTCGGCTTTTTGACCACCAAAGTTTAAGGTTGGTTTAGCTTGCTTAGTTGATTTATCTAACTTAACTGGCTTCTTGTTCGTTTCAGGCTTGAATGACTGACCGGCTTTCTTAGCACGGTTCGCCGCTAGATTATCCAGTTTACGTTGTGACCCCTTTTCAGCCTCTTCAAGAGAGCTGTGGAATGGAGGATTACAAATAGTGACATCGTAACGTTCATTATCCTTAATCACGCCCTTAAAGATAGATTCAGAGTCAGCTTGTAGGCGAGCGCGGATCTTACCTTTTAGATTAGGGTTGCTTTCCGCTATGAAGTTCGCTGTTTTGATGGAGACTGAATCAACATCTGTCCCTGTACAACGCCACTTATACTCTGTCGCACCAATGATTGGGTAGATACAGTTTGCACCGACACCAATATCTAATGCTTTCACAGACGCGTGGTTATAGGGTTCACCTTGGCCATCGCTATTAAGGATGTCGGCCACTCTGTGAATGTAGTCTGCACGACCAGGAATTGGCGGGCACAAGTAACCAGCAGGAATATCCCAATGTTTAACGCCATAGTGATGCGCCAACAAAGCTTTGTTGAGTAGCTTAACGGCCAATGGATCAGAGAAATTAATGGTGTCTTCGCCAACCGGATTCTTGATCAGATGCTCTTTTAGCTCAGGCAAGGCTGCAACTAGTAACTCGAAGTTATAGCGGCCAGTGTGCTGGTTTCTTGGGTGTAATCCACCTTGAGGTTTTTCAGCCGAGCGTCTTTTCTGAGCTGCGTTCTTGTTAAAAGCCGTTTTATTGAAAGAACCCTTATTCGATGATCCTTTATTTGCACCCTGCTTCCCTTTACTGTCTTTTGCAAAAGGTCGCTTTGCTTTGTTATTGCCCGCGCCTTTAGGTGCGCTATTCTTGCGGCTTTTATCAGATGTGTTCTTTGTAGAAATACGCTTGTCGCTGCTTGGCTTAGCTGTACTTGGCTTAACATCAGCTTGGTTGTCTTTTGTTTTTGCTGATGAAGTGCTGTTTTTCGACAGGCTTAGCGTCGTTCTATTTTGTGATTGGCTCATTGGGCTACTTCTTTAAATCTAAATACATCATGAATAAACGGGCATCCAACTCAAGTTGATGATATTCCGGTTCCATGTGACAGCATAGTTGGTAAAAGGCTTTGTCGTGCTCTTTCTCTTTGATATGCGCCAGTTCGTGTACCACCAGCATTCTTAGCAAAGGTTCTGGTGCATTTTTAAAAACACTGGCGATACGAATTTCATTCTTTGATTTGATCTTTCCACCGTGATTCTTAGCAACGTAAGAATGCAGACCTAACGCATTATTGATTAGGTGTATCTTGCCGTCGTAAATCACTTTGCTGATCGGTGGTGTTTTTTTCATGTAGCGATTTTTTATCTCAATCGCATAGTCAAACAGGGCTTTCTCGCTTTTTATTTCATGATTCTTTGGGTAGCGAGCTTCAAACCAAGGCACCAATTTACCCGACTCTACAAATTGAGTAACAGGATCAAGAATGTGCTTAGGATAGCCTTGAATATAGCGTAAAGAAGGATGCATGCTGAAAGACCGTACAAGTTACACCACGACAATACGTTGTGGTCTTGAAAATTGAGCCGCATAGTGTAACTGATCACACTTTTCTAATCACCTAGGATTCGTTACACTTTAGCGAGATTCACCAAGAGAATGAAAAAATGAAACGTGTTGTATTGTACGTCGCAGACAAATGCCCGCACTGTAAAGATGCCCAAAGGTATTTAGACTCTAAGAAAATTGTTTACCGCCTAACGAATGCAAAGATGCAGCGTGGTCGTAAAGAATTGCAAGCGATGGGTGCTCGTTCTATCCCCGTGCTTAAGATCGGCGATCAAGTGATGGTCGGTTGGAATCAGAAGAACTTCGATAAGATGTATAACTCAAAGAACACTTAACGTGATTTAAGAGACTTATATTTCTACAAACAAAGCCCGAATGTCCAACCTAGGATGTTCGGGCTTTGTTTATTTAAATCTTACTAAATCACACATACCGCTTAACGAAATCAATAAAGGTTCGGTCTGCTTTTGACAGATACCCTTCCTTTCTCCACGCCAAAGATAGGTTCAGTTTCACAGGGTCTTTAAATGGCACGCCTACGACATCTTCCTCGTATTCTGTCACCAAGCTAAGCAACGCGGTGATGGCAAACTCTCGCTTCACGATAGAAAGAATCATTGGCAATAAATTGGTTTCGAACGCAATGGTCATATCGAGATTGTACTTCTTACAAGTCGCATCGATAAAATCGCGGTGGAAGTAGCCCGATTTGAACATGATCAGCTCTTGAGCAAAAAATTCTTCAAAGGTGATGGATGGTTGCGTTGCCAGTGGGTGATCTTTGCCAACTACAGCTAACATTTCTGAGCTTAACAGATGATCCGTTTCCAAATCATCTGGAACGTTCTCATGATTAATTACGCCAATATCGAGTTCGCCGTTTAACAGCATTTCACGAATCGATGCGGTGCCAGCATCAATCAAGGTCAACTTTAGGTTTGGGTATTGGCTTTTAAATGCCATCACTACTTGGGGGAAAAAGTAACTGCCCATCATACTTGGAGCGCCTAATCGAACCTCGCCTTTTTCTAGCCCCTTTAGTTCATTCATCGCGAGCTGAGCATCATCAAACTGCTGGGCGATTCGCTTTGCATGCTCAAACAGTACTTTGCCCTCCTCCGTTAAAGTGACGGATTTATCGCCTCGACGAAATAGAATCAACTCTAGTGTCTGTTCTAGTTTTTTAATGGAGATACTCAATGCAGGCTGTGCGATATGCAGCGCTTTGGCCGCCTGGGTGAAGTTACCAAACTGAGCAACAGCCAGAAAATGTCGAAGTGGTTTTGATTCAAGCATGGCGATATATTTAATATATAGAGGTGATATTTTTAATATATTTCTTTAATCACACCTGTACTGATAACTTGTTCACAAATAGCTTACTAACTCGCGCAGGCACAACGTAAATGTTTGATAAAGGCAGTCCTCAATACAAACGCATCACTCAATCATTGGCGATTGGTTCATTTATCATTTTCTGTAACCTTTACCTCTTTCAGCCTATCTTGCCGCACATGGCGGAGCACTTCCAAGTATCTGAAACTCAGATCAACTGGTTATTTGCTGCTACAACACTCGGCCTTTCGATTAGCTTGGTACCTTGGGCAATTGCCTCTGAAACCTTTGGTCGTAAACCCATTATTCTGTTCAGTCTGTTCGCTATCCCATTAATAGGGTTAAGCATGGTGTTCACGACTACCTTGTTGCAACTCGTTATTGCCCGCGCATTTATGGGCATCGCTGTGGCGGCGTTTGCTGGTGTGGCGGTTGCCTATATGGTTGAGGAGTTAACACCCAAAGCCTTTGCTGTCGCGATTGGAGGTTATATTGCGGCCAACTCATTGGGTGGAATCTTCGGACGTGTATTAGGCGGCTTAATTACAGACTATTTCGATTGGCATGCAACTGTACTGTTTTTCGTTGTCGGTTCATTGCTTGGTGCACTCTTTATTGCCTATCGCCTACCTGACCAACAGAACTTCAAACCTCAAAAAGGGCTGTTCTTTCATCACAACCGCTCCGTTGTAATGCACTTAAGAAACCGTACCTTGTGGCTTGCCATGTTGATTGGTGGTGCTAACTTCGCGCTGTTTGTTAACCTGTACTCTGTAATGGGCTTTAGGCTAGTATCCGAACCTCACTCGGTACCCGTTGGTTTAGCTTCACTGATATTCCTATGTTACTTGGCCGGTACGGTAAGCTCTAAGCTCTCCAACAAATGGACACTTCGCTTTGACCCGTTAAGCGGAATATTGATGGGCGTGTGTATTAGCTTAATCGGAATGCTAATTTCTGCAGTCGACAAAGTTCCGTTCATGCTAGCAGGCTTGTTATTGATTAGTGGCGGCGCGTTCTTCGCCCATACCCTTGCCTACTCTTGGGTAAGTCAAAAAGCACCGAGCGCTAAGGCAACGGCAACCGCTCTTTACTTAGTACACTATTACATAGGCGGGAGCTTAGGTGGTTTCTTACTCTTGTATTGCTGGCAACTGTTCGGTTGGAATGGCGTGATTGCGGGCGGTTCAATCTTCTATGTTGCGATATTTGCTTGGGTCTACCAATTAAAACAACTTCAAGTATCGACCTCTAAACTCGCACAAGCATAAGTACGACTGAGGTTGTAACTCAATTATTGCTTTTGATTGACGTCCGTTCTGATATCCTACGCAAAATTTCATTTCGGAACCTGTTATGTCGAACACTCAAAGCACAGATCTTCAAACCATCCACGACCAAGTAAAACAATGGTTAGACGATGTCGTTATTGGCCTAAACCTGTGCCCATTCGCAGCCAAGCCACAACGTAATAAACAGATTAAGATCTTTGTGAGTGAAGCAAATACGGAAGAAGCGTTGTTGCAAGACATCATGACGCATTTCGTAGAGTTAGATAACACGCCAGTCGCTGAATTAGAGACGACTTTAGTGGTGGTTCCTAACATGCTGCAAGACTTCTTCGACTACAACATGTTCATTGATTGGGTTGAAGCGTTGATCAAGCAAGAAGATTGGGAAGGTGTTTACCAAGTGGCAACCTTCCACCCAGACTATTGTTTTGGTGGTGCGGATCCAGAAGAAGATGAAAACCTAACGAACCGTTCTCCGTACCCGGTTTACCATTTGATTCGTGAAGCGAGTATGGAAAAAGTGTTGAAGCACTACCCTAACCCTGAAGCGATTCCTGATACCAACATCGCGAGAGTCGAGTCTTTAACGCCAGAAGAACGCCGTCAACTGTTCCCTTACTTGTTTAGCTAATAGTTCAGTTAATCGCTAACATGATGGCTCATATTCCTGAGCGCTCTTGATGATATGGACGAGAAATGAACTGATCTCGTCCATTTTGTTTCGCAATGTACAGACACTCATCGGCAACTTTGATGAGCTTATCTAACGCCGACATCCTTTCCCCTTTGGTATCCCCTGTACTCAACTCAAAATGACACGCACCAATTGATATAGTGACAGGCTTTCGATCCAGTGTGATTTTCTTCATCTCTTGCAAAAGAGTCATGAACTTATCTTCAACATAATTTGGTGTTTTATTTGGATACCAAAGAATGAACTCTTCACCACCAAAACGCGCCACAAACTCACCCTCTTGAGTGTTATTGTTCAGCACGCTCGCCACTTTCTTTAATACAACATCGCCCATTTGGTGACCGTAAATGTCGTTAACCTGTTTAAAGAAGTCGATGTCGACAACCGCCAAGGTTCCCTTTCCTAAAGAGCCTTTTAACTGCTCGACTTCCGCATTCAACGTTTTAAACAAGCAACGTCTATTTGGCAAGTGTGTCAGAGGATCATACAGAGCTTGATACTCCAATTTCTCATTCAGTTCTTTTAGCTTTCTTTCTTGCTGCCTTCTAACCAGCTCCACTTCAATCCATGATGCCATTAGTCTCATCACGTCGACATCGAACTCTTTGAACTCGCGATGATAGGGTGCTGGGCTTGAAAAGTTTAAAGTGCCATAAAGCTCATCATTAACGAAAATCGGGATGCCAATATAAGACTCTAAACCAAAAGACTGGTAAGCGGGATGCGTCGCATACTTATCGTGTTTGCCACAATGCTCAATGCAGATAGGACCAATCGATTTACATGTAATTTCGCAATAGGTTGAACGATAATCGAAGGTGTCACCGCTATTGAGTTCAACCCCTTCTGGCGTAACACAGTGCTCGACTAAATAAGAATTACCCTCGACTTTAGATAAAATACCGATATCAAGGTTGAAGCGTTCAAGCCCCATGATAAGCAGCTGAGCGATCTGAATATCGAAGCCCTTCCGGTAATCATTGGTGATTTGATACAAGCGACGTATAACAATTTCGCTTTCACTGGCTTGGTTCATAACTGGGATCCCACTGCAGCCGAAGTTAATGGCAACATTAATATTTGGTATATTAAGAAGAGTAAAGTGTAAAAAAACATAATAATCAATTGGTTTGTATGCAAAATACCTCATTGGTCCAATGAATAAAAGTCGACTTCTTCGACTTTGCGTTAGCACCCTATTCCTAGCTTTGGTAAAATAATCCATTAACGAAACAGAATGGATAGGAAAATGAACCTTTCTCAACTAAGCCAAGAAATCTACGATCACCTTTACCGCGACATTGAAGAGTTCCGCAGTACTTTTGATCTGCCTGTTGCTGCTCCTGAAACAATGGACGAAAAAGGCGATACGCTACATACCTCTCTAGCGATCGAAGAACTAACAGAACTTGCAGAAGCTGACTCTAAAATCGAACAAGCGGACGCTATCGTAGACAGCGTTTATGTTTTGATGGGACGTCTGGTTCACCTTGGCCAAGCTAAGGTTGAAGACAACCTAGCAATCAGCTACCTGATCGACCTACTGTTGAATGTTTCTAAAAACCGCTCAATTGACTTCTTACCTTGCTGGGACGAAGTA
Source organism: Vibrio sp. 10N.247.311.49 (assembly GCF_041467655.1). NCBI lineage: Bacteria > Pseudomonadati > Pseudomonadota > Gammaproteobacteria > Vibrionales > Vibrionaceae > Vibrio > Vibrio sp. 10N.247.311.49. Next base: position 21,682 of record NZ_JBFSVA010000018.1, on the reverse strand, counting down.
CACTCAAGCAACATGAGCAAAGTATGTCGCAACGAAACTGAATATGCTGAAACAGAAGCTTTCTATGCTGAGCAGAACATCAAGCTGATGGCGGTTCAAAAAGGCGAATACATCATCGCTAAGTGTGCGGAAGATTTCGTATCGGAAGGCAAGACAGTTCGCCAAGGTAAAGTACTAAAATCTGTACACTACCGTCCTGCGAACCTTGAGCCACTAACGGCTTAACTAAGTTTACGACTGAACTAAGGTTATGGCTGTAGCTCTTTAAAGCACCAGCGCACCAAAATAGCAAACGCCACGTTTAAATAACGTGGCGTTTTATTATCTGTCAGTTAATTCTAACTGTGTTAATCGTAGCTGTGTGTTAATCGTAGCTAAATGCTATACCAGTCGAGCCATATGATAAGCCGCCACATATTCGCCATTTCTGAAAGCGAACCCTGCGGACTCTCCTTCAATCACGAAACCGAACTTCTTATACAGGCTGATCGCTCTTTCATTATCGGTGTATACCGTTAACTCCATTCGCTTGATGTTAATCCAGTTATCACACAAGTCGATCGCGGTCGCGAGCAGCTGACTACCCACACCTTTGCCTAGCGCATCGTCTTTAACACCCATACCAAATGAAGCCACATGTCGTCTTCTTGGATTCACGCACACTTCCATTCCCAAGTTGCCAACAATCTCATCGTCGATCATCGCGACATACGAGTACACGTTATCAGGCATATTAGAGATTCGTTTTTGCCAGCTTTCCAGAGATGGATTTGGGAGTTGCAGCGTACCGGTATAAGCATTAGTGCATTCGTAAACTTCTTTTATTCCCTTTGCATCTGACGGTTCAGACCGTCTCACTATAATACTCATCGCAACTCCTACTATTTTCATCGCTAAATATGAAACACATCCTTAATGTGCACCTAGACACACTATCAAATAGTGAATATTTAACAATAGGTTAGATGAACTTATCTTATTGGGCTTAATTGATACTGAGTAAACGCCCTCTCTCAATATCTTGCTCAAGTACCTCCGGCGTTAAATCGCCATGTCCATGGTGGTCATGATTATGGTGATGACCATGATCGTGTCCGTGGGAATAACCTTTGTGTTCATTTGCTCTTTGAGCTAACTTGTGTGAGTCCAAATAGGTATCAGTTAAATCAGCACAATATTCTTCGGTCCATAAACGTCGAGCCTCATCATCACTCATGATTTGCTCGGCTTTAGGGCCCAATTTGTCCATGTAGAACATCCCCAGCTCCTCACCTTCTACATTGGCGTGGTTGATAAGGTTCATAAACGCAGGCTCTTGATTCTCATCTGATAGATGACCATTTTTGTAACACACGGTTAGACCAATAATATCGTCGCCAAGTTTCTCTAATTCAGGGTTAAAATGATTGTGACTATGATTATGTTCGGCAGCGGCGACAAGCATTGGAGTAAGTAAAACACATGCGATAGCCAGTAGCTTAATGGTATTTTTCATGGGATAGACCTTCTGTATTTTCGAATACAAATTTGATTAGTTGGCTGACTTAGCTTCTTGTGAGATGAGCTAAGTTAAGGGGAACTTCAAGACCATTTCAGCCTGAGTACCCCTCTGTCTCACTACAAATAATCAATATGATTGGATAACGAGGCTCGATATAACGAGCGTTCTATAGACAAAAATCACTTATCAACTACGATTCTTGCTGGTGCGATGGTGTAAGTCATTGGCTTCACCTCCCATTCACCTTTTGCTTCCAATGCAACCGCTAGTGCTTGCGCCTCTTCACATACCTTCGCTGGTTTTCCGTCAGCCCAGTATGATGGACCCGAAGTGTAGCCGCACATCACTGAAAACGTGTGTTGCCCATTCTTTGTGGTGTATTCCGTCATAATGACACCACCTTCTCCATGCGTTATTTTTAGCGAGCCTTCATCGGCGACATGCATTGCATCGGAAGGATTCGGTTTGACATACGTTGTGTAGGTCCCGCCATCTGACATGGATTGGTTGTCATACATGGTGTAGCCTTCTTTTTCTGAAGGTAAGGTCAGTTCGTAGTTAGGATCAATATCCGCTAAACGTTCTGAGTTATTCGTCGCACCAGGTTGATAGTTGTGAGCATTGGATTGTCCGTTAGCGAAAACAGACGCTGACACTAAAGATAGAATGACGACCGCTAAAATTGATTTTTTCATAATGAACTCCAGATATTCTAAGCAAAGAAGTGGTAAGCAATAGTTTTATGATTGAGTAAGAGAATGGGTTTATTTACCTAACTTTTTAGGATGTGAGGGCAATATCAGCCCTCACTGCAAATACCCTATTTGTTATCGGTTCCTGCTCCTTCACCAGGCTCAGTTGGACGACTTACCGACTTGCGCTCAAGGTTGTGGTGAGCACGCACTCTATCCATGTATTCTTGCTTGGTGTTCATACCTTGCTTCATTGCTTCTGGTACTTGTTCAGCTGGGATCACGATGTCACGGTCGACTGGCCACTCAGTTAACAGCTCTGGATGGTAGCCTTCTGGGTAGTACAGTTTAGGATCTAACTCTAAATCACGAATCTCTTGTTCTTGTATGTCTTCACGGCTATTTTTCGGTAATGGAATTCTAAAATCAGACCCATCTGCCATATCAAATTGTGGCGCTCGCGCATTCGGGAAATCAGGTAAAATACCTTCACGAACCCACGCATTATCTTTGGTCATGTTAACGACAATGCCATCTGGCGCACCGAAGTGGTAAGGCCCTTGCCAATGGTGGCGAACCTCTGCAACGGTTTCCTCATTGAGATATGGGTCGAATGTCATGTGCGTTGTCATGAACAAGCGCGGTTGTACTTCATTGGCCACATAACCCGCCGCGTACGCTGGCGTATGGTGAGTATCAACGGTGTAACGAGCTAAGAATGGCGGCACACCTTGAATAATCGAAGACACACCAAACGTTTCGGTTTGCAGTTCAGTAATGAACAAGTCTGCACCTTTTGCGTATTTCAAATCCAACTCCGTTGGGCGACCGTCTCCTGTCCAAACAAATGAAAGCACTCGACCGTCATCTTGAGTCCAATTTAAGCGGTAACCAGACGCGCCATCTTTTGCGTGACTGCGTCGCCAGTGAATCACTTCCACATTGTCTTGGTCATAGATAACGCCACCGTCGTCGCGGAAATCAAACTCGTGAACCACAATGTCGTTGCCTGATGGGAACACATCAAATGCATCGGTGTGCCAGTTCAACATTTGCTGCATGCCTTCAATCATATGACGAGTGCCATATTCTGGAGTCGCACCACTCGGGCCATAAATGTTAAGCGGCTTTTCCCAGCGACCATTCCAACCACCAAATTGATACAGGTAAGGTAATGATCCGTAGTGATCTACGTGTAAGTGAGTAATGAAGATATGGTCGAGTTCATTCATCGCGACACCCGCCGCTACGTAGTTCGCAATTGATCCTTCACCTAAATCAAAGACAAAGTTAGAGCCGTTACCCAATTCGACGTATATCGAGGTGTTTGCCTGCCCCGGGCGAATCATTGGTGATGTCCCCATGAACGTGACACGCATTTCATCCGGTTGGACTTCTTCAGTGCGTGGGAACCAGTTGGCGCCAGACACCATGTGATCCCCATAAGGTGCAATGCCCTCAAACATCAGGCCTTCTTTCCAACCTGAATTGGTTTCTTTGCGATAGTCACCATTGTTTACACCGCCCATTAACACTGAAAGCACTTCTTCTTCTGAAGAATACAAGTTCCCCTTAGGTTGAGTGCTCAGATACTCTTCAAGGGTTTCACCCTCGTGATATTCAAATTTCTCGAGTTTTTGAATATCAGAGTTAGTTTGCTTGGTGTTGTATTGCATCATTGGGTCAGCAGCAAAAGCGGTGGTCGTGATGATCATTGCTGTAGAGATGATTGATAATTTTGCGAAAGTTCTCATAGTTTCACCTATCGGTCTGAGTATTTAGTAAATGAATGAAGTTCCTTCCTCACTCCGATGCAAACAAGTTTATTAATAAACAGAACCTTGATATATAGTGTAAACTTTACTTAAAACCTCCATTTCATTTATGAGTTAATAGTGACTCCACAATGATTTGAATGAGTGGCAATAAGAATAGAGGGAACTGAATTTGGACCTTAATCTACTGACGACATTCTTGGCCGTTTACAAACACAGCTCTATCACCGTGGCATCAGAGCAGCTCGATATTTCTCAACCCGCGGTAAGCGCGGCTATTAAGAGACTCGAAGGGGTCGTGGGCAAAGCTTTATTTGTGAGAGAAGGACGAGGTATCGCGCCCACTGGAGCTGCGGTATCACTCGCTAACAAGATAGAAGACCCATTGAACATCATTGGAACGGTTGAGCAGCAAAAGAATGACCTTAAAGTCTATTGCACAGAGAGCTTGCTTCATTTCGTTAGCCAGGTTGAAGGCGTAAGCTTTACGGAAGCGCCGCTCGAAGAGGAAGAACTGTTTGATGCGCTTACTGCACAAAAAGTGGATATCGTCATTGATGTACTTTCGAGTAAGAAACACTCATTGATTGAAGAAACCATCGTCGATGAGGAGCCCGTGTGTCTGACTCGAATCAACCACCCTCGAATTGGTGAGACACTAAGTAAAGAAGAGTATTTCCAAGAGGAGCATATTGCACTCAAGATCAAACGCGCCAACATGAACACAGTCGAGTTTTTATCAGAGAGCGATATCGAGCCGAGAAAAGTCAGAATTGAAACCAGCTCAATTTCAAGCATGCTGATTTTGGCAAGCACGACAGATTATATCGCCGCTTCTACTCGCTCTTTTGCAGAAATGCTTGCACCAGCGCTTGGCTTACGCGTTCACCCTATCCCCATCAAATTAAGACCGATCACGTTTCGAATGCTCTATCACCGCCGCTACGCTAAAGACGAACAGCACATCAAAACCCGTGAAGCAATCAAATCAGCATTAAGAAAACATAAATGAAACTGAGGTTTTAACTAAAGTTAACCCTATTAATATAAATTCAGTTTAATCACATACTCTCCAGCAAGTTAATTCAATAGAACGACACTGGAGAATCCATGAAAAAACTTAACCTTATTGCTCTACCACTTACGTTACTCAGCAGCGCAGCGTTTGCGACTTCGACTCAAGTTTACATCGAACAAAACGTTGCCTCTAATGCTGCTGATAACGGTGTCTACACCACAGAAGCTGGCGCATTAATCGATACCTCAGAAAATGGACAAGTCTATATAGGTTTTGATGACCAGGGTTGGTTGGCAGCGGGTTACGGGCACGATTTTCACATCAGCGAATCTTTCACGTTCAACTTATACGGTGAACTTGGTAAATGGGACAACGGTGAAGAGTTATTAATCGAAGGTATTATCGATTATCAAGTGAACGACAACTTCAATGTATTCAGTGGATTGGGATATAACCAGTCAGGGCAAGTACTCGAGAATGTAAGCGACACCACGATCAACACCAATAAGTTCATCGCCGGTGCGGGGTACTCACTCGCAGGCTGGGATTTAGCTTATCAATACACTCACGAAAACAGTGATGGATCCAATGGCGGGTTTACCCACAACGATGACAACGTAATCTTTCATCAAGGCGACTACCGTACCAATGAGCACGAAGTCGTTCTCTCTAAAAGCATCGACGACTGGACACCCTACGTGAAATACACCTACTTCAATACCAACGAAGGTGACCTTTACTTGAACGGCCAATCGATGGGCCCGATCGACAACGACAATATCATTACGCTTGGTTTGTCTTACGACTTCTAAACATCTCAGATTCAATTCTCATAGGCAGATGGATTTGCCCACCTTTCGAGGGCACTACTATGAAAATGACTCCTCAACGCAACAAAGCCATTAATATCGCTGCAGCGATCAGTATCGTTTTGTTTTCTGCGATTCCCACCTACGTAAGTGCTGATCACTTAGACCCCCATTATCTAGAGCCGAGTTATCTAGAAACCAGCTATCTAGACTCCTCCTCCGTCGAATTTATGACACCAGATTTTGATCAGGGGTATCTTAACGATGAGATTAAAGAAAACCTTATTCTGAAATAATTCGTCAACACATTACAAAACGTTATATAGCTCTTGTTTTCTATATAACTCTCATCTTCTTATAGAGCCGTGCTGAGTGATTAAGACTCCGTTCCTGAATCACTTTTTCTAGGCTGATGACATTCAAAACCGCAAATGCAGACGCTAAAAAAGACACCACACTCGTCAAAAAGTGTGGTGTCTTGGTTATTATTGCAAGGCTAATTAACTAACAATAGTTAAGATTAGTTGGCTGGACGCCAAACGCCCCATTTGTCATTTTCGTAAGTCGCTTTAGGGTTAGTACCACCTTGAACCCACCATTGTGCTTTCCATGACTGGTTCGAGTAAGTCACGACTTCGCCACCAAGGTAAGTCGCTGATGAGTCCCACGTACCTGGATCTGGCGTAGGGTCTGGGTCAGGAGTCGGATCAGGATCCGGCGTTGGATCTGGGTCTGGTGTCACGCCACCGTCATCGGCAATTACTTCAAAAGTGAAGGTTTCAACACTGTCGCTTTCAATCGAGCTAGCCATAAACGATAAAGTTTCGTTTGCAGTGATGCCAGTGGTATCAACTACGATAGAAGCCGTGCCGTTATTTTGGATGCTTACTGAAGAACCTTGAGTTTGAGTCAATGTCGCGGCTTCGCTTGTTGCAATCACAACCTTATCGCCAGCATTGACTACATTGTCACTCTTCACTAGCTCGTAGATGTCACCTTTCAATGGTTCAACACCACCGTCGCCACCATCAATCAACGTTAACTGACCAGAAGCACGGCTATCTTTTGAGTTGAAGAAGTTACGTGAAGGATCGTTTTGGAAGTACATGTAGTGCTGCATTTCAGCATGCCAGTCACCAATGAAGATCGCGCCATCTTTAAACTCTTCGTGCCAGCCATTAATTTCTGAAGCTAACAAACGAGCCCAATCGTTAACGTTTGAAGCGTCGATGACGATGGTGAAGCTACGCGCTACTTCACCGTACTTGTTGATGATGTCGTATTTAACCGTATCACCAATTTCTGGCGTGCCAAACTGGTCAGAAACAAACAGGTCACCACGCACTAGATCAGGCTCTGGACCCGGCTCTGGTGGAGGGGTTGTGCCACCCGCGATAGTTATGTCTGAACAGTTGTAGAAGCCTTCGCCCGCAGCATCATCACGTTGCCAACGAACGAATAGAATCGCATCGCCAGAACGGTCTGAAGGAATAGTGACATTAATGCGGTACTTGCCGCCATTAACCGGAACGTTACCCTCTTCTTGGATAAGATCTAAGTCTCCCCACGCTAGGCCTTTGCTTAGGTCCGCGTTTGGTTTCGTTAGGTAGAACTCCCAGAAAGAAGGGTTGTGTGGCGCTGTCGCATTGAATACATATTCAAACGTACCAGTATTTAGCTCGGTACGAGTCCAACCAGTATGAGGCGCACCCATGCCGCGTTTTTGCGAATCGTTGGCATAACATAACGTGCCGTCAGGAATCGCCGCTTTTACAGCATTGATGTTGTTGAAATCTTGGATATTTTTCGCGTACTCGTTACGTTGAACAAACGGGTATGAACCCGAAATGTCTTTTGCTTGAGCACACGCAGCATTAGGTGGTGTACCCGACCAAATCCCGCCTTGCTCGTAACACGTGTTCTGACGCGCGCTTGGAAACTCAGACCAACCATGAGCATTTGCCACTGACGGCACACTCGATAGCATAGCCATACCCACTGCTATTTTTAGAATATTATTATTTATTGTTGTCACTTTCCCACTCTCTATTATTTCACCCTAAACACAAAACCAATTGGTTACTAACCAACCAGCACTGTAATTCGAAGGTTTATAGTTTCTGACTTAAAGAACAACGAAAAATATATACGTCAATTTTATCAATAACAGCGGGTTTTATATTGATAGGAATCAGCATCACACAACTCAAACAAATGCGTTGTAGATAGATGATGTTGCTTCGAATTATGACGTTTCAGTATTCTATGTTGATTGAGGGAACATTATTCGGAATGAATAAAAAAGCGGCTTTATGATTAAGCCGCTTTGGGGATATAAAGGCGTTAGGTAGTAAGAAGATATTTAATAACGGCTATGCATGCCCATGCGATGTGACATGTCATCGTCCATACGACCGCCCTTCCAACCGCCGCCACCCAATAGATTAAGTACATCTCGCGCTGTGTAGTCTTCTCCGCCAAAGAAGTCATTAGACACATCATTACGCAGCAACTGAATAGTTGGAGCTAATTCAACAGCAAGATCTTGTGGATCCGCAAACAAGGCTAAAGCAATCTGTTGTTGGCGTTTACTCAACTCACGAGAACTTGTTTCAACCTGCCCAATAGAGAAGAAATCACGGCTTCCGTAGCTCTTCACCATCTTTGCAGACAATGACTTAATCACCTTTTTGATTCTTCTTCTTTGGATGTATCTAAACATATTTGCTTCCTGTACTAACTCGCCTTAAACCCAATGAGCAGCTTAACTAATTAGTCTTTTAACCAAACAAAAGATAGGTCTGATTGTCGACTGAGATACTTTTGACTTCGGTGTTGAACACGGACTCTAGCTGCTCAGGGGTAAGCACTTGATCAGCTGAGCCTGATGCTTGAAGTACACCTTTATCGAGCAACAACACTTGGTCTGCGTGTCTTAGTGTTCTGTTCAAATCATGGTTAGCCATGATCACAGCAATGCCCTTCTCTGCCACTCGTTCAATGAGCTTGTACAACAAGGCTTCTTGAGCAATATCCAACGGAGCTGCGGGTTCGTCGAGGATCAGCAGCTTCGCGTATGGGTTAAGTGTCGGCCAAATTTGCAGGCACATTCCCGCCAAACGTACGCGTTGCCATTCACCACCAGACAGTGTCTGAATTGAGCGATGAAGTTTGTCTGCAATGTCTAGCATCTGGCTGATTTCTTCCAAAGCTGCGTTGATTTCAGCATCAAGGCCGTGTGAGGAGCTTGGCAGTGACAATGCAAGATATTGGAACACTTCTAAGTTGAAGGCTGGCCTTGCGCTTTGGCACAAGTAAGCACGATGCAATGATAAATCTTGTAAAGACAGCTCCGACAAATCCTGCCCGTCGATCTTGATATCACCTTTGTAACCATCACCAATGCCAGATATCGATTCGAGTAAGGTACTTTTACCGCTGCCATTCGGGCCGATAACGTGAGTCACCTGCCCTTGCTTGAGCTCAAATGATAGTGGTAATAAACGAGCGCCAACGCTCAGGCTCTTAATTTGAATCATGATTTTTAATTAACATCCAAATGAAGATAGGCGCACCGATACTGGTGGTCATCACACCCAAAGGTAGCTCTGCGGAATCTAATAAGGTTCTTGCACAGATATCAGCAAACACCAACAACGCAGCGCCAGCAACGGCAGACAAAGGAAGAAGGTATTTGTTATCAGTACCAATCGCTAAACGCAATAAGTGTGGCACAACCAAGCCAACAAAGCTGATCACGCCACCTAAAGCTACCGCGCAGCCGACTAAAATAGACACGGCGAAAATTAGACGCCAGCGCAATCTCGGTACGTTTACGCCTAACTGTGCGGCATGCGTTTCGCCAATCATTAACTTATCTAGCTTACTACCTTGCAGGCACAGCCAAATAATCACGGGGATCATCACCAACGTGAGCGAGTGTTGATACCAAGTGACGCCACCTAAGCTGCCCATCAGCCAATACATCAATAAGCGTAGACTTAAGTCATCACTAAAATAGAACGCCCATGTCACCATCGCGCCAGAAAGAATGCCTAACGCGACACCCACTAGCAGTAATTTAGCCGTGGTGAGTCGCATCGTTTTTACCATGCTCACCAGTATCACGGTGAAACAGAGCGAGCCTAAAACGGCGGCAATCATGAACAGTTCTGGTGTGGGAGCAAACGGCAAGAAGAACAGCACGATAACCATCGCCAAACTTGCACCACCAGAAATGCCGAGCACACCGGGCTCTGCTAATACGTTACCCAATAAGACTTGTAAGCTTGCGCCAGATACTGCTAGCCCTGCCCCGATAGCAATAGCTGCTAATAATCGAGGTAAGCGTAAATCAATCAGTAGTTTTTGTTCTAACGTGGACAAGGTGTCCAGAGGGGAAATGAAGAGATCGCCAACCATTAGGTAAATAGCACTCAGCGCGACAAGCAGTGCTGCCATCAGATAAATGGCTCTAGTCCATTTGCGCTGTTTTTGGTGAAGAAGTTGTTGGAAATCCATATCAAGCTACTTTGAAAATGTTCGCGTAACCTTACCTGTATCCCCAAATAAACTCAAGGCTCACACCGTAATGTGAACCTTGATATTTCAACCAGTTGAGCGGTTGTTTTCGTCGTTTAAACCCGAGTCGATATTAATCGTACACAAGCTGACCATGGTCGAATCGCGTTTCAACTTCACACACCATTAAGGCTGCTCGTTGACCGATAGCAACATTACGATTAGGGAACACCACCGCTTCGTTTTCATTCTTAGCCATTAACGGTTTATCACCATCATGACCGAATACTTCACCGTGCTTGAACGCGGTAAAGTTCTCTACAGAATCTGAGAACATGAAATCGAAGTCATCATGTAAACGAACAATGGTTCTGCTCACGCGATAAGTGATGGTTCGCTTAGGTAAATGCTCTGGCTCAACTTCAGCAATCAAGTTACGCATCGCCAAGTCAAAAGCCGTTAGCTTATCAAGTTGGTTCTCACCAATTCTCGCGACCTGCCCTAGTTCCATTGTCAGTGCTTGCGCTTCGAAGTTTTCAGCACTGTACCAACTGAATGTACTGGTTGGCGCATTTGACAACAACACTGCTTCCACGTGCGCACTGTTAATGAAATCAAACAGCTCTTTACTGCGTACTTCGTGGCGAACTTTAGGGCTCACTGCAAACGAGTAATGCTTAGATAAACGGATTGCACAGTGCAAATCTAGATGCCAACGAGTGGCAGGTTCCGTTTCTTTGTAAAACTCAGTCACCAAGAACTTCAAGTTCTTCGCGATATCCACTTCTCGATTGCTCTCGTACTGCTTTTCATCAAACAGACGATTCATGTTCACATCAAGAAAACGAGTATGCGCGTTAGTGGCTTCTGGGTGAGCTATGATAAACAAGCATCTCGCGTTTACTACTTGGAAACCTGTTTCAATATCCTCAATGAGCTTATCGATCAGCTCCATTGGTGAAGTTTCGTCGCCATGAACACCGGTTGAAAAAATGATGTTCTTGGTTTCAGAATTAAAATCCGCGGGAATCACTTCCAAGACACCGCGTTGATGAAGCTTAATTTGAACACCGTTACTCAGTACGGTCTGTCCTGCAAACACTTCTTGCTCAAGATCTAGGCTGTCAAAAAGAAATGATTGGCGAAAGAGGGTCTTCGTCATGCGCTACTCCTTAATTGCACGGCCGTATGTTAATAAATTGTACATAGAAATTGTGTTGCTAGGATCGCACTTATCAACAGAAACTCCGTTATCACTCACAAATACTACCCATATATTTTTATATTACCTGCTGACTTTACTAACCGACATCTGTTCCAAATAACTTTCTCTATTTAAAGAGACTTTTGGTTGTTTCGGCTTATCTCAGGTTATGCCAGCAAGATAAGAGCCACGTAAGCTAACACAGCTCTTACCTGCTATGAACAGATTGAGATCAATTAATCTTCCTGATCGAGCAATCTTTCAAATTCATCGATTTGAACTTTGACCATGTCGATGCTTTGTTGCCAAAAATCAGCTTGAGTCAGGTCCATTCCTAAGTGCTTTTGAACGACTTCTTCCGCCATCATGCTGCCCGTATCACGAAGCAACGAAACGTAATCGCCGTAGAATTGCTCACCTTTCGCATCGCGCTGAGCGTAAACACCTTTACTGAACAGGTAACCGAACAAGTATGGGTAGTTGTAGAAGCTTACTTGAGAGATGCTGAAATGCAGTTTGCTCGCCCAGAAGTAAGGGTCAGCTTCTGTCATTGCATCGCCATACCACTCTTTCCAAGTCGTTTCCATCAAGTCACACAGCTGCTGAGCCGTTAGCTCGCCTTTTTCACGCTGCTCGTAGAAGGCTTTTTCAAACTCAAAACGAACGGGAATGTTCACCATTAATGCCAAAGAAGAAGAAAGCTCTTCCCACAGCATTTCAAGTTTCTCATTACGTGTTTGTGCTTGTTTTAACAAATGGTCTCGAACGATATTTTCAGCAAAGATCGAAGCGGTTTCTGCCAGCGTCATTGGGTAGCGTGTTTGACACAACGGCATGTCTTTCATCACCCAGTTGTGGAACGCGTGGCCTAACTCGTGTGCCAATGTCATTAAATCTGAGCGGCTACCGCTCCATGTCATGAACACAAGCGGAGTGCGTGTAGCAGCAAACTTGGTGCAGTAAGCGCCTAAACGTTTGTTGGCTGCTGGTGCGGCATCAATCCAACCATTATCAACCATCAAAGCGACAAAATCAGCCATCTCTGGATTTACTTCAGCGAACGCAGTTTTGATCACGTCGATCGCCTCATCAAATGGGTAAACCTTAGATTCAGCGTCACCCAGCGGCGGCATCGCAGCTAAGTGATTCCAAGGCTTCATTTCATCTAGCCCGTGAACTCTTGCCATTAACAAACCTGCTTTCTGACCAACAGCTCGATTAGCTTTCGCTACTGACATCATGGTGTCTAGCGTTTCTGGCACAATGCGGCTGCCGTGTAGGCTTGGAGCTAGGAAATGCACATCGCTAATCTTCGAACGCTTTTTGTTTTCAGTCAGTCGCCAACCCGCCAATGCATTTAGAATCGAAGCAAAAGACTCTTGGTGCGTTTTCATCGCACCTTGAACCGCGCGCCATGCTGGTTCTTGTTTGTCGAATTCGCTGCCGTACAACAGGCTCGCGGCTTGTGAAAAGCCTAGGGCTTCCTCTTCACCGTCCAGCTTTAGCGACAGTTTTAAAGATCCGGTTAGGTTATCGTATAAACGACCCCATCCGTCACGACCATCAACCTTCATCGCTGCCAATAACTGCTCTTCAGCAACACTGAGTCGGCTGCTTGATAACTTACGAGAGCTTTCAATCGCAAAGCGCTGCCCTGCTACGTCCGCACTATCATGCTCTAATACTGCATCAATAAATTCTGGTTCTGCGTGAATTAGCGTATCTTCGTAAGGGCTGAACGCTTGAGACATTTCAGAGTTCAGCTTCGCTACACGACCAAGCAATACTTTCGCTTCTGTGTGTGTCGCGTCGACCGATGCGTGGCAATTAGCGAAGGTGTTGATTGTACTCAGTAATGTGCCTGCCGCTTCTGAAGTCTGAATCGCGTTTTGCATCGCTAGAATGATATGACGCTTTTCAACGTGTAGGTTCAACAGCTCAATGCACTGCTGAATGAGTTCAATGTCCTGTTCGATTTTTGCATCATTAAGATCGCTATAAGCAATGCTTAGATCCCAACTTGGTGTTGTCATGACTAAATTCCTTTCACGTAGGTAGTAATACCAATCAGGTATAGCGGCTGTGAACGCCGCTTTATACTTCTATTTATATTTCTGTTTCTATTTACAGATCTAAAAGATTGTTAATTCTTAAACTGTGTTTTTTGAACACTCAGAGAACAGGTATCCCTATCGATTTAACGCTGATAAAGCTCTGCGCAAACTGAGTGATTTGAATATGCGTTATCGATGCGTTTTCTATCGATAACTTCGAGTACAAACTCGGGTTTTTCCAATCAATATTAAGGCAGTGCGCTAGCAGTATGCGAATCACACCACCATGAGTAACCAACAATATGTTGTCACTTGAATCATTCAAAAGTTGCGACCAAGCTTGAGTTACTCTGTCGTGGAAGCTCTGTAAACTTTCTGCGCCAGTTAATTGATGATTAGCAGGGTCTTTCCAAAAGGTTTCTAACATTCCCCACTTGTCTTCAAGTTCATCAAATGGGACACCATCTACTTCACCGAAGTTCATTTCCTGAAAACCCGATGCAACTGATAAAGGCACAGACATACGCTCTGCAAACAAGCTCGCGAGATCACCACATCGTCTTAGTGGAGAGCTAACCACGCTATCAAAGGTAATGTCTTGTGTAGTTAGTGCCTCACATATCTGTTCTTGAAGATCAGAGTTGACCAGCACATCAGATAAACCATTGAGCGCAGCTTTTCCTTCGACTTTGCCATGTCTTAACAAATAGATGTTTTTGGTTGTTCCATTGACCATGTGTGCGACCTAGCCTTGAATATCAAGCAAGTGATTAGATGGTTTTAAGTGCAGCGGCAATCCGGCAGCAACCAGCGTGACGCGCTCAACGACGCGAGCTAGCGCTTGGTTCATTCGTCCTGCATTGTCCACAAACAAGCGAGACACTTTACCCAGCGGCACCACACCTAAACCGACTTCGTTAGAGACCATGATAATTTGCGCCGGACTTTGCTCGACGCTTTTGACCAATACTTCAACCACGGCTTCAACCTGTTCATTAGTTGCGTCATCACCCAGTTCAAAGATGATGTTGTTCAACCACAAGGTTAGGCAATCAATCAATACCACATCTTCTTTCTCAAAAGACTGCAGTTTTTCGGCTAATTCGACGGGTACTTCATGCTCGATCCACTGCTCGCCACGACGTTGTTGATGGTGCGCGATTCGTTCTCGCATTTCATCATCAAGATATGTCGCTGTCGCAATATAATTGAGGCGTCCATTTGAACATGCTTCAAGCGCACATAATGCTTGTTGCTCTGCAAAACTAGACTTACCAGAACGAGCCCCGCCCAATACCAAATGGCTGTTTCGCTGACTTGCTTGATTAATTTGATTAGCTTGAATAGTTTCATTCGTGTTGGTCATAGGAAGCCGTTATAGAAAGCCATTGTAAAATGCAGTAATGAATACAAGGTAAGTCAGCAACTCCATTAACTGTTGAGCCGCACCCAAGCAGTCCCCAGTAAAGCCGCCAATTCGAGCCGTTAACCACGTTTTAAAACCTGTTCTGAACAGATAGGCGACGACAGATAAAACCAAAGCGAATTCAAGACCAAACCACAGGCTAGGCAGCACGCCTACCAGCAACAAGAAGACAAGTTCGCCTTTGGTTTGCTTGTTGGCCAATGGTTTACTTTTACTGGTATCTAAATCACTGACATAAGGCATGTCGTAAATTAGCGATGCAGCAATCGCGCGGCTAAAGGTATAACTGGTCACGATTACCATAAACAGTCCCGTCATGCTTATGAGTTCATTCAACAGCACCCACTTGCCAAGCAGAGCCATAATCAGAGCAGACGCACCATAAGTACCGATTCGACTGTCTTTCATGATGGTCAAACGGCGTTCTAGGGTCATGCCGCCACCAATGCCATCGGCCATATCAGTCAAACCATCTTCATGGAATGCGCCAGTGAGCATCAGGCTAAAACTCATCATCAAAAAGATCGCTACTGCACTCGGCAGTACCACATCAAGTAGCAAGAACACACCGCCACACAGAACACCAAGCAACAAACCAACCGTTGAAAAGTAGCGACCAGAACGGTTCATTCGCTCTGATGAATAGGGCGTGTTTTTCGGCATTGGCAAGCGAGAAAAGAAACCCATCGCCAGCGCAAAAAGCTCCCACTGATGGGTGACTCGATCTTTCAACGATCTTTCTGGTACATCACTCATTAAACCGTGACTCCAGCACTTTCGAAGCTCGCCATATTGTTATAGAACTCGGCTGCCGCACGAATGATTGGCATAGCTAGCGCAGCACCTGTGCCTTCACCTAATCTCAATCCAAGATCGAGCAGTGGCTCAGCGTCGAGCAGTTCTAAAAGAATTTTGTGCCCCGACTCTTCAGAGCGATGTGCGAAGATCATATAGTCTCGGCAGTTTGGTTCAATTAAAGTCGCGACATACGCCGCAACCGACACGATAAAGCCATCGACCAACACTGGTGTTCTGTTTTGGTAAGCGCCAAGGAAGCCACCGACCATTTGAACGATTTCATAGCCACCGACTTGTGCGAGTACCTCTTTAATATCTTTAAGATCTGTAAGCTCTTTAACTTCTTTCGCATCTAAATCTTTGCAACGCGCGACACCTTGCTCAACCACAGCCACTTTACGTGCAAGCTGTTCATTGTTGATGCCAGTGCCTAGGCCAACACACTCCGCTGCAGCACGATTCGCTAATGCACTTAAGATCGCTGATGCGCTGCTGGTATTTCCGATACCCATTTCACCAAACATGATGATATTGGTGCCATTCGAAATGGTTCTAGAGACAAGATCTGTACCCAGTTCAATCCCACGTTCAACCGTTTCTAAACTCATTGCCGCTTCATTGGCAAAGTTATTGGTTCGCGTACCCAAACGCTGAGAGATCAACATGTCACTGTCTGATTCCACAGGCAACAATATCCCCGTGTCGACTACCGTGATATCGATATTATTCACCGCACAGAAGCAATTGATCGCCGCGCCATCGCTTAAGAAGTTCAACACCATCTGTTGTGTTACCGCGCTTGGAGCAATACTCACGCCTTCGTCAGCAATGCCATGGTCGCCAGCAAAAATGATGATACTTGGCTTATTCAATTCGATGTGTTCAACCGCAGCTTCTTTGCCTTGGCTCTGAATCAAAGCCAGTTGATGTGCGACTTTTTCTAGTAAGCCAAGTGCGCCAAGTGGCTTGGTTTTTTGGTCAATTCGGTGTTGGATGTACTGCGAGTATTGGGTATCTAACATAGTTTTTAAAAACGCTTATTCTGGGTACGTTGATATAGGGCTGCTACTTAGGGCGTGCGACAGAAAACACATTGGAAAGCGTGGCGTATTCACCGCCACCCAATCGAGATAAAGGATCAAGTGCTAACGCGTCGATCTTAAGACGCTCACTGTCTTTGTCGATCACGTCTTCGGAAATGTACACGGTTTCGACTTGAGCAAAGATAAGGCTTTGTGGCACTTCTCCAACCTCTTTTACTTCGTACAAGGTGCATCCAAAAGCGACCGCGCACTCTTTCAATCTCGGTAAAGAGAAGCCTTCAAATTCAACCAGATCAATGTTATTCGCGGTGACTTCCGAATCACCATGTTCAAGGGTAGCTGCTGTCGCCGTCATGGTTTCGGCAGAACTTGAAGAAGCAATGTGAATCACTAGCTTACCCGTTTCTAGGGCATTACGAGTGGTATCTTTGATTTCGCCGGACGGCTTCTTCCCAACCGATAACATCAGTAACGGCGGATTACTAGAAACAGGCGTGAAATAAGAGAAAGGCGCGAGGTTGTACTCTTGGTCAGAAGATTCCGTCAATGCCCACGCAATCGGGCGAGGAACAACGGTTTGTGTCATCAGGTGATAAATCTGAGTGGGAGCAAGAGTATCAAGCTTGAGGTTCATAGCACGTCCTTGGTCTATGTGAATTACGACTCAGTTTACGTGTTAAGCAAGGCTGTATCTATGGCTATGTGGCAGAAACCGCAGAGAGTGTTCTTAATTTAAACAGATCACACTGGTTTTTTCTCAGATTGACAGTCAAATTGACGAACCCTAAAACACAAACAATACTGATAATAGATTTATCAATAACTTACATTTTGGCATCGTTTATGCCTTATCTAAATTACTTATTAATCTCTCCATTGATAAGTACCCATACAGTGAATGCCCACAACACTGACGCTACACGAAGAAAGACAAAACAGAACAACGATTTAGGAGGTGTAATGATTCCAAATTCAAGTAAAAGAAAACCAAATAAATCAAGTAAGAAAGCTAGCAAAAAGGTAAGGAAAATCCCACTGTCCTTTACCTAGTAAGAAGCAAGAAAAGTAACAAAGCCCGTCGCCCAGCGGGCTTTGTTATGTTTAACGCCTAACTTAAGTTTCAAACCGCATTTATCTTTCCCACCGCCATTATGTTTCATATCGTACTTATGCTTCAGACCGTACTTATGCGTCGAGCCAAACTAAATCATCTCTTTTTCCATAAACAGGCGACTCCCCACATACTACTGACCACTCGTTTAACAAACTTTTATTCGCTTAAAATTCAAACACTGTTTATATTAAACAAGCACTTGTGGAGTGAAGAAGGGATTAAAATGAGCATTTCTGGAGACAAAACATCGGTCGTGGTGGCTGGTGCAACCGGGTTAATTGGTCATCATGTGATGAAGTTGCTCATCGATGAACCCGCCGTTGATCATATCTATGCCCTATCTCGCCGAGCGTTAGATTCACAGTTTGATTCCAACAAGCTCCACACACTCATTCACAGCGACCTGCAAGTTACCAGTTGGGATGACACGTATGCGACGCCTAATCTTGGCGTTATCTGCTTAGGTACGACTAAGAAAAAGGCAGGATCAAAAGAAGCGCTTCGCAAAATCGATGTGGAACTGGTTAGCCAAGTCGCACAGTCGATGAAGTTTCTTGGGGTTCAACGCGTAGCGGTCGTTTCTAGCTATGGCGCTTCACCAGATTCCTATTCGCACTACCTTCGCTGTAAAGGACAAATGGAACAAAATTTAAAACGTATTGGCTTCAAGCAGCTTTTCATCGCACGCCCTGGGCCTCTGGTGGGTGAGCGTGATGAACCTAGAGCTGATGAAAAACTCCTGCAAAGCATCTTTCCTTTAGTCTCTCCCTTTATGTTTGGTCAGTTCAAAAACCTACGCCCTATTCAAGCGGAAGACGTCGCGAAGGCAATGTTGTTCCGATTATTCGAAAATAATTTCAAAAATACCGAAATTTACTCGTCAAGTGACATGCTCAATTTATTGGCAAAATATCGCTAAAAAGCTCACCTATTCATCACAATGTTGAATATCCCCCCATCCCATTGAGTGGATATTACTAATCGTTCTAATAAATTACTTTTCCTTATTTTACGTTTTGTAACAGAACGTTATTTTAGCAGCAGTACTGACACCTATACATCTAGGTGCCTAATTGATTTAGAGTTATTCATAAGGAAAACAAATGTCACTTTCAGCTATCGCTGCCTTAGCGGTATTCACTGGTATCCTCTTTTTTCTCTACGGACAGCAGAAAAAAGAAAACACACTTTCTCGCCTCGTTTTACTCGGTTTAGTTTTTGGTAGTGCATTTGGCCTTGGTCTACAGCTGCTATTTGGTGAAGGCAATCCCATCATCAAAGAGACACTAGACTGGGTAAACATCGTTGGTCGTGGTTACGTTGGATTGCTTAAAATGGTAATCATGCCATTAGTCTTGGTTTCAATGATTGCGGCTGTAGTGAAGCTTGAAAAAGGCGGTTCACTGGGCAAGATTTCTGGTATCACTATTTCTGTACTGCTAGCAACAACCGCGATTTCTGCGATTGTTGGTATTGTTGTAACGCAAGCATTCGGCCTGTCTGCTGAAGGTTTAACAGAAGGCGCTCGCGAAACAGCACGTATCGCAACACTTGAAAGCCGCATCGGTAGCGTTTCAGACTTAACAATTCCACAAATGCTGATTAGCTTTATTCCGACTAACCCATTTGCAGACCTAACGGGCGCTCGCTCTACGTCTATCATCGCTGTGGTTATCTTTGGTGTGCTAACGGGCATCGCTGCTCGTAAAGTGATGGCAGAGAAAGAAGAACTAGAATCTCCGATCCGTACGTTTGTTGAAGCGGCACAATCTATCGTTATGCGCTTAGTTAAGATGATCATGGCACTAACGCCATACGGCATCGCAGCGTTAATGGCGAAGGTAGTTGCAACATCAAGTGCTTCTGACATCCTCAGCCTACTAGGTTTCATCGTTGCATCTTACGTTGCGATTCTACTGATGTTCGTTGTACACGGTGTGTTGGTTTCTTTTGTTGGTGTAAACCCGAAAGAGTATTTCCAAAAGATCTGGCCTGTACTGACGTTCGCTTTCACGTCTCGTAGTTCTGCAGCAACAATTCCACTGAACGTTGAAGCTCAAATCACTAAGCTAAACGTGCCACCAGCGATTGCTAACCTGTCTGCCTCTTTCGGTGCGACGATTGGTCAAAACGGTTGTGCGGGTATCTACCCTGCAATGCTAGCAGTCATGGTTGCGCCTACAGTGGGCATCGACCCAATGGACATCAACTTCATTCTGTCTCTGATTGCTATTATCACAGTGAGCTCATTCGGTATTGCTGGCGTAGGTGGCGGTGCAACGTTCGCGGCGCTTATCGTACTTCCAGCTATGGGTCTTCCTGTAACTATCGCAGCACTGCTTATCTCTATCGAGCCACTTATCGATATGGCACGTACGGCGCTTAACGTATCTGGTGCAATGACAGCCGGTACGATCACAAGCCGCCTATTGGGTAAGAAAGACAAGCAACAAGATCTGGAACAAGCGAACGCTTAATGGGTTCGATTGATTCAATCACTTGGGTCTCGTTAAGCAAAAAACCGATGCACATGCATCGGTTTTTTATTATCTGTTACTTCTAACTTCCATTACTTCACGAGCAACAGCTTAGAACACAAGTTGAATGACTTTTTCGGCAAGTGCTTCATCGTCGTCTTCACTTAATCCGCTGACACCAATAGCGCCAATCACCTGCCCATTTAATTCAATGGGAACACCGCCTTTAAAGCCAGTGATCTTTGGGTCAGTCCAGTAACTTAAGTCTTTACCAGTTTCTCTCGCCCAAGCACCTAAGTTACCGCTTGGCTGTCTATCTCTTGCAGATGTATAGCTTTGTTCTGTGCTAACAATCCGGCTTGAACACTCACATTATCCATGCGAATAAACGCCAGTAACTCACCGTGCGTATCACACACGCTCACCGCGATTGCTTGTTGATTACGCTCAGCAATGTCTAGAGCGTTAGACACCAGTTGTTGCGCGATCTTTTGATTCAACATATTCATTCCTTATGGCAGTGCTTGACCACGTGAGTACACGTATAGGTTGTACCACTCTTCACGAGACAGGTTTATCTGAGTCGCGACTGCCGAAGCTTTGATTCGCTCTAGATTTGTGGTGCCAATTACAGGTTGGATACGAGCAGGGTGACGAAGCAAAAATGCCAACACAATCGCTTCACTTTCTACGCCATATTGGTTCGCTAACTGAGCCACGTAGTGCGCTGTCTTTTTCACGTTTTCATGTTCTGAATACAAACCTTGCTCAGCAAATCGGCCTTGTGCCAAACAGCCCCAAGCTTGCAGTTGGATGTTATTCAATTGGCAATGTTCAAGAGTGCCTGCGGCGAAGTCTGATTGATGGTGCCCTTGCGAGTTAATCATCACCCCATCATTCAACCAATCCAATTTGGCTAAGCTCATCTCAACTTGATTCGCGACGATGGGTTGCCCAAGCGCAGATTGCAGGTACTGAATTTGATGGCTGTTCATGTTCGACACACCAAAATAATCGACCTTACCTTTCGCTTTTAAGTTCTCTAACGTTCTTGCTAGCTCATCGAGTTCCATCAAAGGATCAGGGCGGTGCAATAACAGCACATCAAGCTTTTCAGTATTCAATCGATTGAGAATACCGTCTACCGATTGGCCTACCCAATCAGCCGAGAAATCATAACGACCAACATTGCCCTCGCCTTCAAAACGAATCCCACACTTAGATTGAATGAACATCTGTTCACGCAGATC
>NZ_JBFSVA010000017.1:0-102250 GCF_041467655.1 Vibrio sp. 10N.247.311.49 | reverse complement strand
TGGTGCCTCCGATGCATTTAAGTACCACATAAGTGTGGCAGATCCTCGGTAGGGGCAATCCATGTCATTCGTTATAACACAAAATCAGGCTATTGCTCAAAATTGCTATTTGAACTATTATTTGTACATTAAATTGTACCATAGGGAGTTCAACATGAGCCGCATCCATTTTGATCAAGATATTCAGCCTTTGTCTGAATTTCGTGCTGGCGTGACGTCATTTATTAAACAGATTAACGAAACTCGCAGACCACTAGTTATCACACAACGTGGTAAGGGTGTTGCGGTTGTCCTTGATGTTGCAGAATATGAAGCAATGCAAGAGAAGATCGAGTTACTGGAAGAAATGCGTACTGCTGAAGCACAATTAGCTTCAGGTTTAGGTGTTTCCAATGAAGACGCTCGTGCTCAAGTATTGGGGCGCATTAAGAAATGAAAGTAGTCTGGTCACCACTAGCATTACAAAAGTTAGGTGATGCAGCCGAGTTTATTTCGCTAGATAATCCAGTGGCGGCAGAAAACTGGGTTAATGAGGTATTCGATAAAACAGACCTTCTCTCAAGTATGCCTGACATGGGACGAATGGTTCCTGAGCTACCTCATACCAATTACCGCGAAATCTTGTTTGGTCACTATCGAATCATATATAGCCTCAGCCATGAAATTCGCGTCCTTACAGTACGAAATTGTCGTCAGATACTAACGGAAAGTGACGTGTAGCAATTGTGTTATAACAAGCAATTTAAGAGGGATTCACAACGCTTGGCACTTTTGCTCCTACTTCAATTAAGTGTTTATGGCACAATGCTTTAGGTTGGGTGGAGGCGTTGTTCACCCCTTAATTGGGCTAGTTGCCCAGAGGAAGTAATCAATCCATTGGGAACTTTTGTTTCTGGTGGAGTACGCGCATAATTCGGATAATGTCGCCTTCGATCCAATAGGAGACGATCATTGAAATCTCAGGAATTATAAGTAATCGCCCACGAATGCCGTCTCTCTGTACACCCATTAGAGGCTGCTCAAGCAAGTTTTCTACTTTTGTTTCAATGAGGTTGTCAGCGTTTTCTGCCGCATCAGGGTTGAAGTCATAGATAAACTCAAAGATCCTTTCACGATCATTGAGTGATTCTTCTTCCCATAAAATCATTGCTTACCTCGATTACGTATTCTGGCTTTGCGTTCTTCCATTCGAGATTTAGCAGTTTGGTGTTCAACGAAAACGGATTCTCCTGAGTCAAACTTCTCAAATGCTAGGTTTACTTGTTCAGTTAGCCATGCATCGTGAGATAATGTCTGTCTTTGTTGCTCAGCGAGTTGCTCAGTAAGCTCACGGCAAGCACCACTCAGTGTGCGACCTTGGCTCTCAGCCATCTGTTGAGCTAGGCGTTTTGTTTCTTCATCAACACGAAATTGAATTCTAGTGTCCATGATGTATTCCTTTATTGGTGTGTGTACAAATGTTAGCACTCACCTTTGAGATGGGCAACTGACAAGCTACTATGGCGCCAATAACTAACTTTTGGTGCTATGTTTCATCGCACATAGTCCCATATCTCATCAACCATTGCAGAACGTTAAATGATAGGTCACCACAATCTGTAGAGGAAAGTGCATTGAAGTTAACCAATAAACTCGTACGTTACCCGCACATTGATGTTGATCGTGCGTTTGAAAAAGAAGCTGAATTATTGCAGCAAATTCAGGCGGGTGAGATTGGGCAAGCCTTAATGTTGTGGCAAGCAAAAGCGCCGACACTTGTTTTGCCCGCAGGTAAGAAGTGGCCAGTGACGGTCGAGTCTAGAAAGCAACTCGCGGCACAAGGCTGGCAACTCACCTCACGTAAAACGGGTGGTGCTCCCGTTCCTCAACTGCCGGGGATCATTAACTTATCGCATATTTATCATTGGCCTCGTGATGAAGCCTACAACATCCAAAAAGCGTATCTACATCTGTGCAATGTCTTAACCCTGTTTTTTAAAGAACTGGGCATCGATGTGGATGTACACGCGACTCCCGGTTCTTATTGTGATGGTGACTACAACCTCAATATCAATAAACAAAAAATAGTGGGCACGGCGCAGCGTGTTTTGCTTAAACAAGGGGGCGGCCAAATCGTACTTTCGCAAGCTTGTATCTTGTTGGATGTCGACCTAGAGAACATCGTTGCACCCGTAAATTTTTATAATCAAGTTTGTGGCAATCCAACCGTGGTGGACGCGCAAGTTCATACTCCGTTGTCCGCACATCTGACAACTCTACCCAACGTAGACTCACTCTTTCAGCAGTTAAGCCAAGCTTTCATCAAGCATGCGTGATACCAACCTTTCGTTAACGCCAAACTAATTTGCCGATGGTAGAACGATTTCAATACTATGTGTCGATGAGAACGAATGGGTTGAACTTGAGGCGGTGAGAACTTTATAATGTTACTTGTAACATAATAAAGAGTTCAAATAGTTATGACAGAACAGCAGAAGAAAACTCGAACCACACTTCAAGATGTTGCAGACAAAGTGGGGGTCACAAAGATGACCGTCTCTCGTTACATGCGCAATCCCGATTCAGTCGCAGCCAAAACTCGCGTTAAAATTGCAGCGGTTATTGAAGAGATGGGATACATCGAAAACAAAGCGCCAGCTATGCTCTCTAAATCGTCGAGTAAAGCGATCGGTATCTTGCTCCCTTCGTTATCAAACCAAATCTTTGCCGCGTTTGTTCAAGGTATCGAAACGGTTACTAAAGAGAATGGCTACGAGACGTTGCTTGCTCACTTTAGCTATGATGCTGTGGAAGAAGAGGAAAAGATTGCTTCGCTGCTTTCGTATCAAGTTGATGGGTTGATATTGACGGAAAGCCACCACACCCCCCGCACGTTACAGATGATCAAGAATTCAGGTGTTTCTGTTGTTGAAACGATGGAACTCCCAACCAATCCGATCGATATGGTTGTTGGCTTGGACCATATTGATGCTTCTTACCATGTCGTGAAGCGAATGATTGAAGCTGGTAAACGCTCTATTGCTTACTTTGGCGCTCGATTGGATGCGCGAACCAAGTTGCGTTTGCAAGGCTATGACAAAGCGATGTATGAGGCTGGATTAGAGCCTAAACACGTGTTGACTGAACAGCACTCTAACTTCTCTTTGGCTGAAGATCTGCTTGATCGCGCTCTTGCGGATTACCCAGATCTAGATGGCGTGTTCTGCACCAATGATGACATCGCGATAGGTACCTTGCTCATTGCCCAGCAACGTGGAATCCAAGTGCCGCAACAGCTATCTGTGGTGGGCTATAACGCGTTAGATATTGGTCAAACCATACGCCCAAAACTGACTAGCGTGGATACGCCACGTTATGAAATAGGTAAGAAAAGTGCCGAGCTACTGCTTGCCCGATTGAAAGGTGAGCCAGTTACGGAAACGGTAGTGGATATGGGCTATCGCATCACGGATGGCGAAAGCGTTTAACCAAGTATCGTGGAAACTGAAAGGGGCATCGAAATGATGCCCCTTTTGCTTTTACATTTAAGTAATGACACAGCTAGACGATAAAACTCGCCCCTTGTTCTGCACTCGAAACGCTTTGGCGCATCACGCTAAATAGGTTGCGCCCCATGGTTTGCTGGTTGGCGTCTGCCTCAAATACCTTCGCTTGGCGAGATTGCATGTCGTTGAGGTTATTGAGTTCGCCACTCGCGCAATCTAAGCGCAGGATATCGCCTTCGCAAACAAGCCCAATAGTTCCTCCTCGAATAGCCTCTGGTGAGACATGAATCGCGGATGGGATCTTTCCTGAGGCTCCAGAAAGGCGCCCATCAGTAACCAGAGCCACTTTAAACCCTTGTTTCTGAACATTACCTAGAATCGGCATGAGCTTATGCAGTTCAGGCATACCGTTCGCAGCTGGTCCATTATTTATCACCACAACAATGCAATCTTTGTTGAGTTCACCTCGTTGATACGCAGCTTCTACCTTATGTTGGCAATCAAAAACTACCGCAGGTGCTTCTATTACACGTTGCTCTTCTGCAACCGCTGACACTTTAATCACTGCGTTGCCAAGGTTCCCTGAAAGGACTCGCGTTCCGCCTGTGCTTTGGAATACCTGTTCTTGGCCTGCAATTACCTCTGCATCTGCCGACTGTTTGCACTTTTTCCACGTTAGCTTTCCATTTTCAAGTTCTGGAATACTCATTTGATCTTCAAACGAGCCAAAGGTAGGTGTGACATCTCGGTGCAGTAAGTTGGCTTGATCTAAACGGCGTAACAGCGCGGGAACTCCTCCTGCCGCTTGGAACGCATTCATATCTGCTGGGCCGTTGGGATAAACTCGAGCAAGTAAAGGCACCACATCGGATAGATCGCTGATGTCTTGCCAAGTCAGAATAAATCCTGCTGCGCGTGCTACCGCGACCATGTGAATGCTGTGGTTGGTACTGCCACCTGATGCGAGTAGGGCAACAATGCCATTGATTAAGCTTTTAGCGGTAAAGACTTCAGAAAGTGGGCGGAAGTTTGCGGCTTGTGGTGTCATTGAAGCAATTTCAATGGCGGCATGCTGAGTGAGTGATGCGCGCAATTCAGAGTCAGGGTGAACAAACGCTGAGCCCGGAAGCGTCAGCCCCATCGCTTCAAATACCAGCTGATTGGTATTGGCTGTGCCGTAAAAAGTGCAGGTGCCTGCTGAGTGATAAGCGTTGCACTCCATGTCCAGCAAGGCACTTTTTCCTACCTTGCCAGCCGCGTACTCTTGGCGAATGTGTACTTTCTCATCATTGCTGATGCCCGTTGCCATCAAGCCTGCCGGAACAAAGGCAGTTGGTAGATGCGCAAAAGAGAGCGCGCCCATCAGTTGTCCTGGAGCTATCTTGTCGCAAATGCCAAGCAATAGGGTTGAATCAAACACGTTGTGACTCAGTGAAAGAGCGGTCGATTGAGCAATCAAGTCCCTTGAAAACAAAGACATATCCATGCCTGGTTGGCCTTGAGTTACCCCATCGCACATCGCGGGAACACAGCCCGCTACTTGAGAGGTGTGGCCGAACTTAGCTAACGCCTTTTTGATCTGATCTGGATAGTGTTGATACGGCTGGTGAGCGCTTAACATATCGTTGTAAGAGCTGATTAACGCCACATTGGATTTAGTGAGATCAAGAATCGAGCGTTTCTCATCGGAGCAAGAAGCTGCGACAGCATGAGCCAAGTTGCCGCAAGAAAGCCCTTTACCACCTTTGCCAGCAGAGGCTTGGTGTTGGGTTCGGTTTAGAAACGCTTCATGAGTCTCTTTGCTTCGTTCAATTAATCGTTGAGTCACCGCTTGGATGGTTGGAAGGGTCATGCTGTTTCTGCCTCATCAGTCATTGAAAGCACAATCGCAGCACAGTCCACAACGTCATCAATATCGCCATCAATGCTGATGACAACCGTATCTGGCTCGTGATCGGGTCTTTCTAATGTTTCGAACTGGCTTTTAATCATGTTCTCTTTCATGAAGTGGCCTTGGCGCTGACGCATTCGATGCAAGATCAGGTCAATGTTGCCATCTAAAAAGAGAAAGGTGAGGTTTTTGTTCCCTTCGCGAATTTGGTCGCGGTACTTCTTCTTCAACGCAGAACACACAATAATGCCGTGCTCATTTTTACTTTCTAGGCTGTACGCTGCATCACGAACGCGTTCCAGCCATGGAATGCGATCATCATCATTAAGAGGTTGGCCTGACGCCATTTTTTGAATGTTTGCTCGAGGATGAAGGTCGTCACCATCAATGAACTTACGCCCAAGTTTTTTTGCCAACTGCTCGCCTATCGTGCTTTTCCCACAAGCACTGACACCCATGACGATGACACTACTACCAGCCATAACTCAATCCTCTTAACAAATTTGCGCGTGATCTCAATTTTGAACATCGCTTGTAAATATGGCTTTATCTTATAAGCGTTACCGGTAACATGTTACCGGTAACTTAAGGAAGTGTGATGAAGGACACAAAACAACAATTCACAACAATTGTGATTGTTTTTGCATCCTACTGACGGAAAATTAGTCACATCTCACTATATTCGCGTTTAAAAATCACTGGAAAGAGATCTTTGGGGGATAAAATGGCCAACGATTACCGCGCAATTGCGAAATCTGTTGTTGAGCATCTTGGGGGCAAGACAAATGTGGCTGCCCTAACACACTGTATGACTCGACTACGATTCGTTTTACACAGCCAAGATGGCGTCGATATTAACAAGCTAAAAGCACTGAAAGGTGTGATGGGTGTTGTTGATAATGGAGACAAAGTACAAGTTATCATTGGTAACGAGGTATCGTATGCATACAAAGAAGTGATGGCGCTTTGTGAGCTATCCACTGTATCTGAGTCAGAGGTTCCTGCTAAAAAAGAGAAGCTAACGGCTAAGTCAATTGGTGCGAAAATGTTGGACGCACTGGTTGGTACCATGTCGCCTCTTATCCCAGCAATCATTGGCGCTTCAATGGTCAAACTGCTCGCCATGGTACTTGAGATGCTGGGCTGGGTTGAGCCAAATGCACCTACCTTGATTATCTTGAAAGCGATTGGCGATGGCGCCTTCTTCTTCCTACCGGTTATGGTTGCCGCTTCCGCATCGATCAAATTCAAGACCAATATGTCTCTTTCCATTGCGATTGCCGGTGTCTTAATCCACCCGAACTTTATGGAATTGATGGCGCAAGCAGCAGAAGGCAAGCACGTTGATTTCTTCGGTATCCCAATCACGTCAGTGAAATACACCTACACGGTTATTCCTGTACTTGTGATGACTTGGGCTCTTTCTTACATAGAACGTTGGGTAGATAGCATTACCCCTGCTGTGACTAAAAACTTCCTGAAACCTATGCTTATCGTATTGATTGCAGCTCCGGTTGCTATCGTACTTATCGGTCCATTTGGTATTTGGGTTGGTACTGCACTTTCAGCGCTTGTTTACACAATTCATGACACATTAGGTTGGTTGTCGGTTGCTATCATGGGCGCACTGTGGCCTCTACTTGTTCTTACTGGTATGCACCGTGTATTTACTCCAACGATTATTCAAACCATTGCTGAGACGGGTCGTGAAGGTATGGTTATGCCTTCAGAAATCGGTGCCAACCTCGGTATGGGTGGTGCGTGTCTGGCTGTTGCTTACAAAACCAAAAACAGCGCACTAAAGCAGACATCATTAGCCGCAGGTGCTTCAGCTATCTTCGCCGGTATCTCTGAGCCTGCATTGTACGGCGTGCTTGTTCGTCTGAAACGTCCACTTATCGCAACAATGATTACTGGTTTTATCGTAGGTGCATTAGCGGGCATGGGTGGCCTTGCGAGTCACTCGATGGCAGCACCAAGCTTGTTTACGAGTGTTCAGTTCTTCGATGTGAATGACCCAATGAGTATCGTTTGGGTGTTCGGTCTGATCGCATTGTCTATTGTTCTGTCATTTGTTCTAACCCTAGTTTTAGGCTTTGAAGATGTTCCAGAAGATGATGCCGATGAGAAAGCAACTTCAGAGTCAGCAAACAAAGAAGCTGGTAAGGCAGAAGACAAGCCGACAGTAGTGTCCGCGTCTTAATTAGAATTGATTAATTTATTCAGTCACCTTACTTCAGCGTAAGGTGACTTTTATTGTTTCCGAGGTATTCGATGTCAAACATTCAATTTCCCGAAGATTTCTTATGGGGCGGCGCTATTGCTGCAAACCAGTCTGAAGGCGCTCACTTAGCGGGTGGTAAAGGCCTAACAACCGTAGATATGATCCCTT
Source organism: Vibrio sp. 10N.247.311.49 (assembly GCF_041467655.1). NCBI lineage: Bacteria > Pseudomonadati > Pseudomonadota > Gammaproteobacteria > Vibrionales > Vibrionaceae > Vibrio > Vibrio sp. 10N.247.311.49. The sequence goes on along the minus strand of NZ_JBFSVA010000017.1, from coordinate 94,482 downwards.
ATGGTGAGAACCGCATGCCAATTAAGCTTGGTCAGGTTGATAAGGTGACGCTCAGCGAAGACGAGTTCTACCCAAGCCATAACGCGATAGACTTTTATCACCGTTACAAAGAAGACATCGCCTTGCTGGCAGAGATGGGATTTAAAGTCTTCCGCGTATCCATCGCTTGGAGCCGAATCTTTCCAAAAGGTGACGAGCTAGAGCCGAACCAAGCTGGCTTAGATTTTTACCGTGATGTTTTTGAAGAGTGTAAGAAATACGGTATTGAGCCGCTCGTTACCTTGTGCCATTTCGATGTGCCTATGCACTTGGTCAACGAGTATGGTTCGTGGCGTAATCGTAAGATGATTGAGTTCTTTAGCCGTTACGCGAGAACCTGTTTCGAAAACTACAAAGGCTTGGTGAAATACTGGTTAACTTTCAACGAAATCAATATTTTACTAGCGAGCCCGTTTTCTGGTGCTGGATTGTTGTTTCAGGAAGGCGAAAATCACGATCAAGTGAAGTACCAAGCAGCTCACCATGAGCTAGTAGCAAGCGCTTTGGTAACCAAGATTGCCCATGAAGTTGATGAGCAAAACCAAGTGGGTTGTATGCTGGCGGGCGGTAACTTCTATCCATATTCATGTAAGCCAGAAGATGTGCTGATGGCTATGGAAAAAGACCGCGAGAACCTGTTCTTTATCGATGTTCAATCGCGTGGTTACTACCCATCTTATGCTCAAAAAGTGTTTGATAACAAAGGTGTGGTGCTTGAAACACAAGATGAAGATTTCGAGATTCTAAAGAACACCGTCGATTTCATTTCTTTCAGTTATTACGCTTCACGCTGTGCTTCCGCTGATATGAATGCAGGAAATACGAGTGCAGCGAACGTCGTTAAGTCCATCAAAAACCCTCATCTTCCAGCAAGTGATTGGGGCTGGGTCATTGACCCTACAGGTCTTCGAATTACGATGAACACACTCTATGACCGTTACCAGAAACCACTTTTCTTGGTAGAAAATGGCTTAGGTGCTCGTGATACCTTGGATGACAATGGAGAAGTGAACGATGATTACCGCATTGATTACCTTCGTCAGCACATTGTTGCGATGCATGAAGCAATGGAAGACGGTGTACCATTGATGGGTTACACACCTTGGGGCTGTATCGATCTTGTTGCGGCGTCGACCGGAGAGATGAGCAAGCGCTATGGGTTTATCTACGTGGACAGAGACAACCTAGGCAATGGTACGTTAAATCGTATTCCTAAAAAGTCATTCCACTGGTACAAAAAAGTGATCGCAAGCAACGGCAGCGACTTGGCTTAATTTGTCTGTTTGATAATGAGAGAAATGAACAATGAAAACAATTGAACAGCGACTCAGAGATATTCGCATCGTTCCGGTGATCGCCATTAATGACGTTGCTCAGGCTGTGCCGCTTGCGAAAGTACTGGTTGAAAATGGCTTGCCTTGTGCTGAAGTGACATTTCGTACAGAAGCGGCAGCAGAGTCGATTCGTTTGATGCGTGAAGCTTACCCTGAGTTACTGATTGGCGCAGGTACTGTGCTGACTACAGAGCAGGTGGATACTGCCATTAATGCGGGTGTTGATTTCATTGTCAGCCCAGGTTTGAATCCAACCACAGTCAAATACTGTCAGCAAAGAGGGGTTACGATTGTTCCTGGAGTGAGTAACCCAAGCTTGGTTGAACAAGCAATGGAAATGGGGCTTAAGACACTAAAGTTCTTCCCTGCCGAGCCATCTGGCGGTGTCGCAATGTTGAAAGCGTTGACGGCTGTTTACCCGGTTAACTTTATGCCTACAGGCGGTGTAAGCCCAGCGAACGTTGAGTCTTACTTAGCACTGAAATCAGTCGTTGCCTGCGGTGGAACTTGGATGGTACCGACAGACAAAATGGACAAGGGTGATTGGGATGGAATCGCAGAATTAGTCCGAGCGGTCGGCTCCAGATAGTTCGATAGAGAGATACATAGCTAGAAAATGAAAGGGCCAGCTGACACTGGCCCTTTTTGTGGCTGCTTCAAACGATGTAGAGGTTACTCGTTACCAAGCAAAGGTTTTAATGACGTTTTGCTTAGTGATTGGGTTATGCGCGATGTCTTGATTTATCTTATCAAGAAACGGCTTACGAGCCTGAGGCAACATGCCACGCATTGGTGAGATGTTATTGCCGTGGTCACCCCAGTAGTAGCAATCGAAATCTTCTAGGTTTTCGAGCAAGTATTTTTCTTCTTCCAGAATCTGCAATGGCGTTGGTAAAACAAACTCGCCACGGTTTACTTCTTTTTCCAATACCGATCCCGGTTGAACGGCTAAAGCCATCGGTGCAATCGCATCTGGCTGCATGATGTTCAACAAGCTGGTGGTATTAATCGCATGCTCACGCGTCATGCGCTTTTGAATGCGTTCAAGCAAAATTGGGTCACCGGACTCCAAGCCTGAATAGGCCATGCTTAAACCTGCCGACTTAATCTCTTTTAATTCAGACAAGCTCTTACGACGGAAGTCATTGAACCCTGAATACAGAGAGATGTTCTTGATCTCTGGGAAGGTGATCTTGATGTAATCCAGAATCGAAATCAGCATCTCGGTTCTAATCGCCATCACATTACCATCGACCAAAAAGATAGATTCAACATGCGGGTAGATTTTTCTCGCTGCATCAATATCTTCAAAGATGTCTTTGATGTCTCTTACTTTGAAACGCTTATCATCAAACATCGTGCAGAAGGTACATTGGTTGTTACTGCACCCCAATGTTGTCTGGATGAGTACGCTCTCTGCTTCCATCCAAGGACGATAAACTTTACCTTCAAAACGCATAAATGCTCCTCGGCCGTAGCCTGTGTTGTTTCGACGAGGACAAGTTTAACAATCTGCATCTGGGGTGATAATTGGGCAAAGTGGGGAATCAGTATTAAAGAAATCTTAATAATCGAAAGAGCGCGCAGTTCTTTGTCTGTATAGATAGAACTGCGGCTTGGATTGTGTGTGTGGTGGTGGGGGGGAGTGTTAGTGGTCGTTTTTTACTAATGAATGATCAGTGCGTAACGCACAGCTTTTTTTCGAGTAATTGATTAAGCACTGTCACCAGCTTGTGGTTCTTAGTGTTGTCTAATGCGTCGGCGTGCGGGTCTTTGAACAACCCAGAATCATTATCAAAATATTGACCAGAAGCGTTGGCAAACTCATCACTGAGCGCAGCACGACAAAGAATATCGGCTCCAATCGCAAGGTCGTTGCCATCAACGCCATAAGCATCTTTCACTAATTTACTACCAAGGAAAGAAGCTGGGTTTACAGGGATAATTGCGGTGCCTTTGTCTAAAAGAGTATTGGCTAATTCGATGGACCACATCGTTAGCGCCAGCTTACTTTGCGCGTAAACCGGACCATCAAGTTCGCCCGCATTCGGACTGATTAATGCATCTAGATCTACGGGTGCTTGGGCTGCTGAAGATAGGTTGACGATACGACCTGTCGCATCAAAAAGAGGAAGCAGCTTTTGTGTCAGTAGATACGGCGCAATGGTGTTTACGACAAAACGCACATCAAGATTGTCTGGAGTGGTGATGTCCGACACTTTATACACACCTGCGTTGTTAATGAGTATATCGAGTCGTTTGTGATCGCTTTTGATTTGGGTTGCGAGCGCCTCAACTTCAGAGAGCGTCGATAGGTCTGCGATGTAGCTTTCGATGATTGCATTCTTAGACAGGCGAGACAGAGCGGTCACGACTTTATTGACCTTAGCTGGGTTGCGGCCATGAATTAGAACATGGTGCCCTTGCTGCGTTAGTGCTTTTGCGGTCTCTAAACCAATGCCATCCGTGGCACCTGTGATCAGAATTATTTTTTGCATATTCCGTCCTTCAAAAAATAGTTTGAACAACGTTATAACAAAGATTAATGACACATAGTTGCATTTGGCTCACAAGCTGAAGACTCAAATGTGAGTCTATGGGGCAAATAATGACCATTTTAACACTTGGTGGTTAACCGTTGGCGTTTAACGATTAAGTAAGACAATGGGTCAGTTTGTGACTGACCCAAATTAAGAGAAGTGACCGAGTTATTTGATGTCTTGAACGTTCATAACCAGAGTTTCCCAGTTACGTTGGTTTTCCATATCGTGCTCTAGGCCTTGCTCATCGGCAATTTGGAAGCGCTTAACCGCAGGGGTTTTGCTCGTAGCTTGATACAACTAATAAGCTTCCGCTTTGAGTGCTTCGGCTTCGTCAGCATCAAAGTCTCTTGCCCTTGAACATTCACAGTACCGAAGTCAAAAGTGACGGTAAGAATTCCATTCTCGGCTTGAGCTTTAAACGTTGTATAACCTTGATATGCCATTTCCATATTCCTTCTGAGAGATTTCATTTCAGCCTATTCAGTGTGAATGCGACCTAAATTCAGGCTAACGAGGAATGTTCGAACCAACAATTAACCATTAAACGAAACACTATTAACGAATTATTAAGAGTGTTGATGAGTTTAGTAATTTCATTTTATTCAATATCTTAGCTTCGTGTTCTAGCGTTGAAGGTATCTTGCTAATTCGATTGTCAACGAAATCTAAAAACTCATTCCTTGTTTGGCGCTCTTATCCTTTTCATTTAGCTTCGTATACTGCTCAACTAGGTAATTAGCCCCAAGGTACAGACAAGAGTGAACCGACTTATGCAGATGAGATCCGCGACTTTGAAAACCATCATTGAGAAAACGCTGCCACTGACGCTGGGTGTGTTTGCGATCATGATGGTGCAATTGGTCGATTCGATCTTTATTGGTCAGCTAGGGATGAATGAGTTGGCGGTTCACGGTATCACCTTGCCATTCCAAGCGGCGTTTACCGGTGTTCAAGTGGGAATCGGTGTCGCGGCAACGTCCATTATTTCTCAAGCGGTAGGGGCAAAAGAACAACGTAAATCCACCTCAATTGCCTCACTATCTGTCGGGTTCGGTGTCTTGGTGATTGCTTTGATCTGCATAGGCCTGATTGTTTTTAGCGATGCTGTTTTTGCGTCGTTTGTGAATGATGTCTCTGACGCTCAATACCAATCCATGCTGTTGATTTTTAATGTGTACTGGCCGTTGTGGCTATTCAGTGCATCGATGGTGGCGGTGCTTTATCTGGCCACCTGCGTTTATCGAGCCAATGGCGATACCAAAACAACCGGCAGCATGTTCTTGGCTGCCAGCGTGATTAACCTGATTCTCGACCCTATTCTGATCTTTGGATTGGACATGGGTATTGCAGGGGCGGCGATCGCATCGAGCATTGGCTACACATTCGGCGCAATCTACATGCTAATCAAGTCTCGCGGTAAAGGTTGGTTTGGCTTCAATGGCGCGTGCAGCAACCAAATCAAAGGCTACAGTTTTGAGTTATTCAAGACGGTAATGCCAACCACTGCGAATCAGATATTACCTGCGGTCAGCGCGTTCTTCTCAATGGTTTTGATTGCGAGAATCGGAACCGATGAGATGGCTTTTTGGAGCTTACTCGCCCGTGTTGAAAGTTTTATGTTGGTGTTTTCTCTTGCTCTGACGATGTCCATACCGCCTATGATTGGTCGTTACCTAGGGGCGCAGCAGCGATGCAAAATCCCTGAACTATTGAATACAACAGCGAAGTTCTTATTGGTTTTCCACACTGCGATGGCAGCATTGCTGGCGCTGTTTAGTGGCTGGATTATTCCTGTGATCTCGGAAGAACAAAGCATACGCAGCTGGTTTGAAGTGACCTTGTTATTTATACCGTTCAGCTATGGGCCGCTTGGGCTTTGCATGTTGGTTGCGTCGGTCTTTAATGCCTTGGGTGTGCCTCGTAAAGCTTTGAATGTCTCTTTCCTACGCTTGTTTGTTTTCTACATTCCCGCTTTATGGCTTGGCTCGATAACCGGAGACATGATCAATGCGGTTATTGCTGCGACCGTCGCCAATGCTTTAGCAGGCGCTTTTGCATGGTTTAAGCTCAATGCCTATATTAAAACTCACATTATCCCTCGTGCCGCTGCGGCCAATAAGCAGCGTGTACTCAGCGCAGGCTAGCCATTATTGATGAACATTGAACATCTAAAATTGTTTGTGCGACTCGCGTCTACGCACAATATAGGTCAAGCAGGACAAGAGCTTGGGTTGTCACCTCCGGTAGCCAGTATTCATATCGGAAAACTCGAAGAGAGCCTAGGTGCTATCCGCGTCGATCACGGTGAAGCGGTAAGGGATGTATGTGTCGATGGCTTGGGCATTGCCATGTGCACGAGTTGGATAGCATACAAGCAGCTCGCGGAAGGTTCGCTGGTTGAGGTGTTGCCGGATTACCCTTTAAAGGATGAGGCGGCTATCTGGGCGGTATACCCGAGTGCTCAGTTACTTGCACCAAAGGTGCGCGTATTTATCGATTACTTTGTTCAATATTATGGTTCACCTTCTTATTGGGATTGCGACGTAAACGGGCAGACTCAATAGCGATTCAGAAGCATATATTGAGAACAAATAAGAAAGCCCCAACCAAAAGGGAGGGGCTTGTTTTTATGTTCTTTATAGAACGTTTTTCTAGCTAACTGCTGTTGTTTTTATTTAGTGTATCCGGCGTTTAATGAGCGTGTACCGCTGAATCTTGGTATAGCTCTGCATCAACTTCTTCGCCTTTACTTGGGCGCGGTACAATCTCAAAAGAGGTGTCAGCTTCTGTCAGTGAAGACAGCAGTTTGTTAAGTGATGTCTTATCACCTTTCACGCCTGCTTGTCCGTCTTCTAACAGTTTTCCAAGGCTTGTTTTCTTAAGCACGATGTCAGACACGTCAGACTTATTGATGATCAGTGTCGTATCCGCATCTTGCAGCTCTGATACTTGGATGTTGTTCAGGTTGCCGTTAGACATCTCAACGTAGTAGAACTCTTTTACATCAGGCAACTGAATATTCAATGTAAATGGTGTTTCTTGTGCTTTTAGCGAATCCACTTTTACGGCTAAGTAATCGAGTAGGTTTTCAATCGTCATGTTCGCTAACACATCCGGAGATGCAGTTTTCGGTGCGCCCGGTTGTGTGCCAATACGAAGCTCTTGAGCGCCGGTTAGGTAGATGTTTCTCCAACCTGCACCTTCTGATTGATAACCCAACTGCTCGTATGTATCTGCCAATAAGCCACGTGCAACTTTGTTCTCTGGCTCAGCTTGAATCACCTTATTCAGTGCTGTTGCAACGAAGCGGTATTCACCTTCTTGGAAATCTTGCTGCGCTTTTTCAATCACAGCATCGCTGCCGCCCATGTACTCAACAAACTTCACCGATTCTGGCTCGATTGGTAATGGATTAAGGTTAGCTGGGTTCATGTCGAAGTAACCAAGATACATGTTGTACACAGCGCGAGCGTTGTGAGAGTAAGTACCGTGGTAACCGTTGGTGTGCCAGGACTGTTGAATGCTGTCTGGCATTACCTTGTAAATCTCGTCCCCGATGTCTTGTAGAACCACACCGTTATTGGCTAAGCGAAGCGTTTGGTTATGAGTAAAACCGTAAGCGTCACGCTGCATTTTTAGGTAATCAGAGATCTCTTGTTCACCCCAAATTGGCGATGAGTGAGACGCAAACAACACCTCTGTTTCTTCGCCCCAAGTGACTAACATCTCGTTGATCTTCTTAGACCATTTCAAGCCGTCACGTACTTTAGCGCCACGCAGCGTGTACAGGTTATGCATGCCTTGGTAAGTCAGCTCGCCAGTCCAAAGTGCTTTCATGCTTGGAATATACGTCACCATTTCAGAGGCCGCTTCGGTACCTGAAGCATCCATGAATTGCATTTCTAGGCCGTCAATAACCAGAGTTTCAATCTCTTCGTTATGGTTCAGCTCGTAGTCTGGCAGTACGTAAGTAATGCTACCGGTTGATAGGCCTTTCGACAGTGCAGCATCAACAATACCGTGCTCGTGTCGGTTCAGGGTTGCACCATACTGATAAGCGGTACGACGAGACATTGCATTACCCGCCAATACGTTTTCGTCGACGATCTCTTTAGTAATGTTTTTCGAACCGTACACTTTTACATCTGGGTATGCGTCTTTGATTGCTCTTGCGCCACCAAAGTGATCAGCGTGCGAGTGAGAGTAAATCATAGCAACGACGGGCAGTTCGCCGCCATCAGGCACATTGCTCTTGAAGAATTTGAGTGATTTAGCGGCCGCTTCTTTGGTAAGAAGAACGTCGTAAGCGATCCAACCGTTGTCACTACGAATGAAAGAGATAGACGCTAAGTCAGCACCTCGAACTTGGTAAACTTTACCCGGAACAACTTCATATAAGCCTTCTGCTGCTTGGTTCAATACCGCTTGGCGCCACAGTGAAGGGTTTACTGAATCTGGTGCTTGGTCTGCATTCGTCACACTTGGGTCGATAAAGTTAAAGCTATTGCGAATGATGTCGCCCGTCTCTTGGTCGAAGCTAGCAATAAGACCCTTGTTGTTATTGTCGAAAGCGCGAGTGTCGGCAAAGTTAAGTGTTTTTGCGAACTCTTGGTTTGCCTTAGTCGTCATCTCGGTTGCGCTTTTGCCACCTTGGTCGCCAATTTCGCTGAAGTGTGCGTGGTCATGGTTAGCTGCAACTGCAGGGAATGCGAGCGAGATAGCTAGGAACAGTGATGCATTTTTGAACGTGCGTGAAGTCGTCATAAGAGCCTCTTCATTTCAGAATTTTGTTTCGTTGAGGCGATTATAGGAATAAGACATATAGCAAAAAATAAAGTAAGCTTTATTTAATACATCACGATTGGCTATGTATTGAGTCATGCAATGGTTGGGGAACGAAGGCGAATCCTGACCTATGATTGATTAAGACCACATTGACAGGGAGAGTAACGGTGAGCGACGTGGAAAAGTTGGATTTAAATCTATTGAGCGTGTTCTTAGAAGTGTATCGATTAAAGTCGATCACGCTTGCATCAGAATCGCTTGGTATGACTCAGCCTGGGGTTAGCGGGGCATTGAAGCGATTGCAATCTCAGCTTGATACCGACCTGTTTATTCGTGAAGGGCGTGGGATTATTCCGACTAACGCTGCGGTGCAATTGGCAGACCGAGTAGAGCCTGCTCTAGAAGGGATAAGCAGCGCAGTAAGCACTTTAAAGACATTTGATAATCAGCAGCATCATGTGTTTCGTATCCTGGTGAATGAGATTGGATTAACCAAGCTTCAACCTCTCGTCGAGCAAGATGAGACGTTGGGCAATATCTCGATTGAATTCAATATGGTGCCGAACAACGAAGAAGAATTATTGCAAGGCTTGAGCATGCAACAAGCTGATTTAGCGATTGATATCCATTACCCGCAAGTTAACGGCTACATGAAGCAGCCGATGATTGAAGATGAGTTGGTGCTGATAGCTCGAAAGGGGCATCCGAGAATCAATGGCTCTGTGACGCAAGAGCAATATTACAACGAAAAGCATGTTACTTTTAGAATGCGTCGAACCCGTTTATACACGGCAGATTATTTTACCAAGTCGCCACTGAAACAGAGAAAAGTGAGTGCCGAGTGTGACTCGCTGATGACCATGTGTGTGCTGGTATCGGGATCAGATTGTGTCGGCAGTACATCGCGTGATTTTGCCAATCAATTTTCCGAATCCTTCCAGCTTCAAGTCCTTGATCAGCCGTTTGAAATCTTACCTATGCAGCAATACATGATTTGGCATAAAAGAACCGATTTGAACCCTGCTCATCAGTGGCTGAGAAACAAGATTCAGCAATATATGGCTGATTAACGAGCCGCTCTTGCTGCTCGTTTCTGTTTGGCGCTCTCTATCATCTTAGAAGGCGTCATTCCTGTCACCAACATGGTGCCGGTGATAACCAGAATTGAACCAACAATCGTATTGATGCCAATTGCTTCATCTAAGAATAAGTTACCCCATAGAATACCAAATACCGGAATGATGAAGGTCACGGACAGGGCTGAAGGTGCGCCGAGTTCAGAGACGAGATTGAAGTAAAGTAGATACGCTAACCCAGTACATACCGCGCCTAATAAGACAACCGATGTAGTGATCGTAACGTCGGGTGTTTCTCTCATCGGAATAAAGAATACAAACGGCAAAACCAGCAATACCGCAGCCCACATGCTGCCATGAGCATTGTTGAATGCCTCAACTTTAGGGGCTTGTTTGGTATAGTTTGAAGCTATTCCGTAGCTAAACGCGGCCATCACCGCAGCAAAAATCGGAAGTACAGCCTCATGGCCAATGTTTATCGCATCCCAACCAACGAGTACTCCTACTCCCGCTACCCCAATCCCAAGTCCTACTAGAACTCTCGCCTCGAGTGCTGTTTTAGTCCATATCGCACCAATGATTGCCGCCCATATTGGCGCGGTAGAATTCAAGATGGCTAGGGTCGAAGCGTTAAGTGTTTGCGCGGCATAAGCGAACAGTAAAAAGGGAACTGCGGTATTAAACAGCCCAAGAATAAAGAAGTGTTTAGCATGAGTGTTGAACGTCAGCTTTTTTCTTAAATACAAAGACACCAACATTAGCGTGATTGCTGCAAACAGTACTCTTGCTTCAGTTAACACTGCTGGGCCCAATGGATTAGCGGCAATTCTCATGAACAGAAACGAACCGCCCCATATCGCAGCGAGAGTTATTAATTTTAGAAAGTTCACGGCTTATATCTCAGAATGTGTAAAACCCGACTATGGAGGAAAGATAACTATTACACAAACATAGATACCAATACTGTGCAGTTATGGACATAAAATCGAGTCCGTTAATCAGGAACAATTTCGATGAATTTCGTTCTGTTTATAGTTCCTTATTTGATGAGTAATCTAGCGTTAGACATCAAACTTAGGCAAACAAAATGAAGATTGAACACATCGCAATTTGGACCAAACAACTTGAAGTTCTGAAGCTATTTTATGAAGATTATTTCGGCGCGACATCGAACTCAAAATATCACAACCCAACTAAAGGGTTTTCTTCCTACTTCCTCTCATTTGAAACTGGAAGTCGTTTAGAGATTATGGAAATGGATTCTGTCCCTGAATCGAAAGACGACATCTATGATCAGTTCACAGGCTTCATTCATATGGCGATTTCACTAGGGTCTGAACAAGCGGTCGATTCACTGACTCAAAGTTTGGTCGAAGATGGCTATGAGCGCTTAGATGGCCCAAGAAGAACAGGCGATGGCTATTATGAGAGCTGTGTACTCGATCCGGATGGTAATCGTTTGGAACTTACCGTTTAATGTAGAGACTTAATTGAGTTACTCATCTACTAACGGAACTGAGGTATGACAATGATGAAGCTTGCTGTGACTTTCCTTTTTAGTCTTGGGCTTATGGGATGTGCTACCTCAGAACCGGTGTATGAGCAGGAGGCGGACTCAAAGCCTGAACCATCCCAACCCATAGGTTACCTTGGCTTCAAAGCCCATCAAGAGTGGGCGATTCAATTTAACGATTGCACGGTCTACGATTTAACAGGCGCACAACCCTACCAGTGGTTTGATCGCACTTCAGCCTCTGTGAGCTGTTATACGTTTAAGCCAAACGATGCCATCGAGCCTTTATCTGTCTATGCCGACGCAAACTTCGACAGCAATAAGCTAGCCCCGATTAACCTATTTCAAGAGCTGCAGGTATCAGAGTCTGGCTGGGGCAAGTTTCCTGCCGTCTATGAGACCAACGGTACCAATTGGCTGAAAGTCAAAGAGGGTTGGATTCACCTCACACTAGCCGATCAGACACTCGTTCAGTTCTACCCTGGCACTCAAGACCAATCTGGCAAATCACTGCATGATCAGTATTTTGAACAGCATTGATCGTAATGCTGACTGTTGATTAGTCTTTAGATCGATCAAAAAAGATCTTTTAACTGTTGCTGAAACCGGTTTCAATCTGTATCTTTGCTTTTATTGAAATCGATTTCAGAGTTGTAATTGCAGCTCAAATTCTGATCTTTTTCACGAATAACTTGTAGTGAGTAATGGTATGAACAACGAATTTTCGAACGATTTTTTATGGGGCGGTGCAGTAGCAGCGCATCAACTAGAAGGCGGCTGGGATGCGAATGGTAAAGGTGTCAGTGTTGTTGATGTATTAACAGCGGGCGCTCATGGTGTACAACGTCGAATCACCGATGGCGTGATTGATGGCGAAAACTATCCTAACCAAGTCGCAGTGGATTTCTACCATCGCTACAAAGAAGACATTAAGTTATTCGCTGAGATGGGCTTTAAGTGTTTCCGTACCAGTATCGCGTGGACGCGTATCTTCCCAAATGGCGATGAAGCTGAACCGTGTGAAGCGGGTTTAGCGTTTTACGATGATCTGTTTGACGAGCTGTTGAAATACGACATTCAGCCTGTGGTAACACTGAGCCACTTTGAAATGCCTTACCATCTAGCTAAGGAATATGGCGGCTGGATGAACCGCAAAGTGATCGACTTCTTCGTTAAGTATTCAACTGCAGTGATGGAACGATACCAACACAAAGTGAAATACTGGATGACGTTTAACGAGATCAACAACCAGATGAACACCTCGGCAGATATTTTCGGTTGGTTATGCTCAGGCGTGAAGTTTCCACAATGCGAAAAGCCGCAAGAGGCGATGTATCAAGCGGTTCACCATCAGTTTGTTGCAAGTGCTTTGGTGGTTAAGAAAGGTCACGAGATCAATCCAGATCTTCAAATCGGCGCAATGTGTGCGATGGTGCCTTTCTATCCACGTTCTTCTAAACCGGAAGACATTATGGTGGCACAACAAGCGATGCGTGACCGTTACTTCTTCTCAGATGTGATGGTTCGCGGTCATTACCCAAATTACGCTACGCGTGACTGGGCAATCAAAGGCTTCAACATTGAGATGCAGCCTGAAGATGAGCAGATCCTAAAAGAAGGTAAGGCTGATTACTTAGGCTTTAGCTACTACATGTCGAATACCTTGGATTCTTCTTCTCACCAATCTACAGAAGAAGCGATGGACGGCGGTCATGAAAATTCGGTCGATAACCCGTTTATCCAGTCTAGCGATTGGGGCTGGCCAATTGATCCGACGGGTTTGCGTTTCTGTTTAGCGTCTCTGTATGAACGTTATGAAGTGCCATTGTTCATCGTTGAGAACGGTTTTGGCGCGGTTGATACCATTGAAGAAGATGGCAGCATTAATGACGATTACCGCATTGCTTACCTTGGCGACCACATCAAAGAGATGAAAAAAGCCGTTTCGATTGATGGTGTTGATTTGATGGGCTATACCCCTTGGGGCTGTATCGATTTAGTTTCGTTCACCACGGGCGAGATGAAAAAACGCTACGGATTCATTTACGTAGATAAGCACAACGATCAATCTGGCTCACTAGAACGCAAGCGCAAGAAGTCTTTCGAGTGGTATAAAGGTGTGATTGCATCTAACGGTGCCACTATTTAGAATGCATTCCCCAGCGCAGTTATGTGAACTGTGAGCTGTCATTTTGCAATGAATTAGTCGGCCTATGTCGGCTAATTTTTTATAAAGGAAAAGAAGCGAATGGTAACCATGCTTGATGTCGCAAACCGCGCAGGCGTATCTAAATCGACCGTTTCTCGTGTCTTAAATGGCAAGAACATCGTGCGCCCAGATGTGGTGAAAAAGGTATTTGATGCGATTCAAGAAACAGGTTATCGACCGAACTTGTTGGCTCAGCAATTGGCGACCAAGAAGACCAATTTCATCGGCTTTGTAATTACCAATGAGTTGTTCAATGGCCCTTACTTCTCTTCCTTGATGTATCACGCGGCTTCTTATAGCGAAAAGTCGAATCACCAATTGGTGATCACCGATGGCAAACACAGCGCTGAAGACGAAAGAAAGGCGATCAATTTCCTGCTGGATATGAAGTGCGCGGGCATCATCATCTATCCGCAATGTTTAACCGAAAGCGAGATAGCTCAGATCATCGAAAGCACTGACACTCCGATTCTGGTACTCAACCGAGAAATGCCGTCGAAGCCCAATCATGCTATTACCACCGACCATTATCAGAGCGCTTGTTTGATGGTTGAACACATCATCGAGCAGGGTCATACCGATATTGCAGTGATTCGTGGTAAAGCCGGTTCTTCGACCGATGAGCTGCGTTACCAAGCCTATCAAGATGTGTTAACTAAACATGGTGTTGCATTGGATGAGTCCAACGTTGTTCAAGGTGATTGGACGATGGAGAGCGGTTATCACGCGGCTCAGGCTTTGGCAAAAAGCAGAACCACATTCACTGCTATCTTGTCTGAAAACGATGATATGGCGATTGGTGCGATTAAGGCGTTAACCGAACTTGGGTACTCATTGCCTCAAGATGTTTCGATCGTCGGCTTTGATAACAGCAAAGTGGGGGCGTTTTTAACGCCAAGCTTAACGTCTGTGAGTGTGCCATTAGAGCAAATGACGCAAAAGGCGATCCTGCAAATTGTCGGTGAAACAGAGCAAGCGACCACCATCAATACCACTGGTAGTTTGGTGTTACGTGATTCGATAGCGAAGCTAAATTAGCACTGTTCGAATTTCATATTTTACCTACAAAAAGTGACGAGCTGCGTATCTCTTAAACCAAGCTCAAACACTCCTTATTCACTGTTATTTAGATGTGCGATATTGCGTTTTTGGTCGATGAATTGACCACCATTAGTTAAGTAATGTGAAGCTAGATAAGTAATATGAAAATAGCTAATTGATGTGAGAACAGGTAAGTAACGTGAAAACAGAAAAACAAAAAATGCTAGCAGGTGAACCTTATCAGGCTTGGGATAAAGAGCTTTATGCAGCTCGTATCGAATGTCGCAAGGTGCTTCAAAAACTCAATAACAGTATTCCTGACACACCCGAATGGGAAGCAGCAACGCAAGAGCTGATTCCGGGCTGTGAAAATGCGCATTTAGAACCTCCATTTCGTTGTGACTACGGCTCGAACATCAAGCTAGGCAAGAACTTCTACGCTAACTTTAACTGCGTGATTTTGGATGTGGCTGAAGTGACTATTGGCGACAATGTGCTGCTTGGTCCGAACGTTCAAATCCTGACTGCAGGTCACCCACTCGATGTGAAAGGCCGTGTAGAAGAAGGCGTTGAGTTTGGCACACCGATTAATGTTGGCAACAATGTTTGGCTTGGCGGTGGTGTAATTATCTGCCCCGGTGTCACCATTGGCGAAAACAGCGTGATTGGCGCGGGCAGTGTCGTAACCAAAGACATCCCAGCCAATGTGGTTGCAGTCGGTAATCCATGTAAAGTGCTGAAAGCGATCGATAACGAGTAATAATCAGATTGAATTGATAAAGCCCGAACCTAGGTTCGGGCTTTGTTTTTTCTATTCTTGCTAGATGCTAGATGCTAGATGCTAGATGGAACAGCTTGTTGTGCTTGCTTCTTATCTAACGCACCACTGAATCGAGTCAGAACAAGAGCGATCAAAACGATCACAGCACCTACCCAAGGGGTGTTCATTAATCCAGATTTCGCGACAATCAAACCACCGCCCCATGAGCCTAATGCAATACCGACGTTGAAGGCTGCAATGTTCAATCCAGAAGCGACATCGACGGCGTCTGGTGTGTATTTCTCAGCCAGTTTCACAACATACACTTGTAGTCCTGGAACGTTACCGAATGCGAATGCACCCCAAACCAAAATGGTAGCAACAGCTGCGTAAGGGTTTACTGCGGTAAAGTTGAATACCACCAGTACTGCGGCTAAACCAGAGAAGATAACGGTCAGTGCTTTAATTGGGCCCATCTTGTCGGCCATTTTTCCGCCCCAGATGTTACCGACCGCCACTGACACACCGTAAACCAACATGATTAAGCTGATTGAGCTCGAATCAAATCCTGATACATTTTCCAGTATTGGAGCAAGGAACGTAAACGCTGTGAATGTGCCGCCATAACCTAGTGCTGTGATAGCGTAAACCAACAGTAAGCGTGGTTGAGTTAGAACCTTTAGTTGTGCCGAAATCTTCGCCGCTGGTGGTTGCTTAAGGTTGCTTGGAACCAAGATAGCGCTACCGATAAGAGCAATAAGACCAAGCAGAGCCACTATCAAGAAGGTCGCTTGCCAGCCAAAGGTTTGCCCGATATAAGTGCCCAGTGGTACGCCGGTTACCAATGCAACCGTTAAACCTGTAAACATGATCGCAATGGCACTGGCTGCTTTATCTTTTGAAACCAAACCTGTCGCGATGGTCGATCCAATCGAGAAGAACACGCCATGGGCAAGGCCAGTCAAAATTCGTGCGGCGATCAGCGTGTTATAACCCGGAGCTTGCCACGCCAATAAGTTACCAATGACAAACAATGCCATCACGGTCAGCAACACCGCCTTACGATTCCATTTGCCGGTTAATGCCGTTATTACTGGTGCGCCAATGGCAACGCCAAGCGCGTATAAACTGACTAATAGGCCTGCCGATGGCAGAGATACATTCAAGTCGCTCGCCATGGTAGGAATCAAGCCTACGATGACAAATTCTGTGGTTCCGATGGCAAAGGCGCTGAGCGTCAATGCAAGTAATGCTAATGGCATAATCATCTCTCTTACTGTTCTTTGTTAAATACCGAGCGCGATAAAATGGGGCAGCTTGTGACTGCAATAGGAGCGCTTCGTTTGATGGCGAGGATTATCTAGCAAAATATATTTGTGAAAAATGCCATCATTAACAAATAACCTTTGTGTTATTTGCAATAATTGGAGAGTTAACCGATTATTGGATTAAGCTGATGAGATCGCAAAGACTCAGATGATTTGAGCTGTGATGAGCACAAGCGAGATGACATTAAACAAAATGAAGATAGCGAAGGAGCCTCATGTTAACCCGTTCAGATGATTTAGAAATGGTACTCACCGTTGTCGATGCTGGTGGTTTTTCTGCGGCGGCAGAGGCGCTGGATGTGCAGGTCGCCAAGGTGTCTCGTTCGGTGAGTAAGGTTGAGTCGCAACTCGGCGTCTCAATATTCAACCGAACAACGAGACGCGTGGAATTGACGGAGGAAGGGCGGCAGTTTGTCGATTCAGTCAGGGTGGGATTACAGATGATTCAGAGCGCGGAAGAAGAAATCGTGTCGCGCGGAGAGTTGCCAAAAGGTCGTTTAAGAGTCGATGCCGCCAGTCCATTCGTATTCCATCAGCTAGTGCCGTTGGTGCAGTCATTCAAAGAGGCTTACCCAGACATTGAGTTGGAACTCACTTCCAACGAAGGCTTCGTTGATCTTCTCGAAAAGAGAACTGATGTTGCGATTCGAATCGGTAAGTTGTCCGATTCAACACTGCACGCTCGCCCGTTAGGAAAAAGTTTACTCCATATTGTGGCGTCACCTGATTATCTCGCTAAGCGTGGGCTGCCCACCAAACCTGAAGATTTGAGTTCGCATCAAATTGTGGGGTTTGCGGGTAACAAAGTGCTTAACCATTGGCCTTTACCAAACCAAAGTGATGTCGCGCCTACTGTGACAGCCAGTAATGGTGAAACCGTGCGTCAACTAGTCTTAGCTGGAAATGGGATTGCTTGTTTATCGGGGTTTATGGTGCAGGAAGATATGGCTGCGGGTCGCCTAATCCCTATTCTGGAACAAGACAAACTTGCCAACACAGACCGAGAGCGAGTGAATGCGGTTTACTACAAGTCGTCATCGGTCTCTAAACGTATCTCGGCGTTTATCGACTTTATTCAGCCCCGTTTGAGCTTGTAGGGAAGGCTTGTGTAGGGACGATAAACGTTATGTAGCGTGAACAATGTTTTCGGTGTTGATCCTTACATGCCCCTTAGATGAACAACAGCTTTAGCGCTTACGTAAGTAATGCGTTTGCACAATCTCATATAAGTAAGTCGACACGCCTGTTAGTGTGAAATCAAGCGGTGAAACTAGATCTCCAAACAATGGTGAAGCATCACCCAGACCGAATAGAGCTCACCATTGACATGGTCGAAAAGCCGCTGAGTTTATACTGTTTGGCACTCACCCAACTTAAGTGATTTGTGGGCCAATTTACCGACCTTTAAATTTATACTGGATAATTACCTATAAATTTCAGGCTTTAGCAGTAATAATCAATGAATAGATCGGAATAGCTTGTTCATTGAAAAGCTGTACGGAAAGTTTCTAAAGACGCCATCGTGAAAAGGAAGTCAGATACATGCCTGTGCTCCAACGCATCAGTTTAACGTTAATCTTAATCGCCGTTTTAGGTGGGTGTTCTTCACTTCCTGAAGGCATCGATCATCCAACAGAACCGCCAACCTCTCCTGCACCTAGTTCTTTATCGGTTCTAACCAATGAATTTCAGCCTGAAGCTTTAGAGCAAGGCACCACTGCGGTTCGTCTGCAAGAGTCTGGTTGGGATGCCTTGGCACAGCGATTAGCGCTGGTCGAAAGTGCCGAGCACACCATCGACATTCAATATTACATCTGGAACTCTGACGAATCGGGCAGCTATCTCGCTAGCCGTTTATTAGCAGCGGCCGAGCGCGGTGTGAAGGTTCGCGTAATGCTGGATGATATCAACCTCAACGAACGTGAAGGGTTGCTGTCGGCACTGGATGCACACCCGAACGTCGAGATTCGTATCTTCAATCCAACACCAACACGCCGCGGTTTGAGTAAATGGCTGAGCTTTGTCGGCGACTTTTCTCGTTTAAATCGCCGTATGCACAATAAGTCGTTTACCGTCGATGGTACTTTGTCTGTGGTGGGTGGCCGTAATATCGGTGATGAATACTTTGACCTTTCTGATGAAATCAATTTCCGAGACCGCGATGTATTAGTCATGGGCTCGGTAGTTAACACCATCCAAACCAGTTTTGTTGAATACTGGAACAGCCGTTGGTCTTACCCTGTCGATATGCTGGATGATGACGAACAACCTGATCTCTCGAAGATAGATAATATTGTCGTTCCGCATTATCAAAATTACCCGGAATTGCCACTAGATCGTAAGGCTGCTGATAGTTTGCTGAAAGAGGTGATTGGTGAGATGGCATGGGTGAATGCGCGTTTTGTTTACGATCAGCCTGTTCCTGATGATTCAGACAATACCGATGAACCGAAAGCGACCGCGATTCTTCTAGGTAAGTTAGCGAGTGAATCGAAACAAGAGATCTTATTGGAATCGGCTTACCTTGTATTCGATGATGGTCAGCTTGAAGAGTGGCAAGTGTTGAACAATAAGGGCGTTGAGATAAAAGCGCTAACTAACTCTATGGCCTCTAATGATCTGGTGACTAATCATTCTGCTTATGCGGGCAGACGTTACGATATGTTGGAGCATGGCATCGATCTGTTTGAGCTAAAACCAGAATCTAAGTTGTGTGAAGCATCGACTCAAGACGTGTCTAAATGTGCGCCTGAGACAGCCTATGGCTTGCACGCTAAATCAGTCGTATTCGACCGCAGCATCGCGAGCATCGGCTCATTTAACTTCAACTTGCGCTCTACCTACCTCAATACTGAATCGGTTTTGATCATCGAAAATAAAGAGATTGCTGAAACGTTAGCAGACACTATTGAGCAAGCAATGAGTGAAGATAATAGCTGGCGCTTGGAATTGGAAGACGGTGATGTGTATTGGTATTCAGGCGATCAACGTTGGGATAGCGAACCTGACACTGGTCAATGGGAACGAATGCAGTCAGGCTTCCTACAGTTGTTACCGATTGAGAAATATCTGTAAGCTAGCCGCCTCCGGATAAATAAAAATGTCAGCGTATATTACGCTGACATTTTTGTTTGTACTGCTGTTTGCTGTGGTTTGTTGGAAGCTCTTAACGGCTTAACGGCTTAACGGCTTAACGGCTTAACGGCTTAACGCTTGGTCAGCTGCTTGCTGTTCAAGTAAGGCAGGATATGCGGGCGAGATTCGCCAGACAGCTTTTGCGTGATCTGCTGTGACCAACTGCTCTGTTTTTGGTTGCTTGAACGGCTTGCGTAGTAGCTTTGCATCGAATCATCGTAGCTGGCAATGTCATCTAGGCTCAGCGGTTGGTATTGGTTTTCGTGCATCACCACGTGAGCTGGAAGGCGAGGCTTGACCTCTGGTTGCTGTGCCGGATGACCTAAGCACATCCCAAACAACACGGCGGTATGTTGTGGTAGTTCTAACAGTTCATCGACTTGTTGTGCGCTGTTACGCAGCCCGCCAATGTACACGCCACCTAAACCTAGAGACTCAGCAGCCAACATGCAGTTTTGCGCCATGATGCCAGAATCGACAGCGCCAATCAGGGTCAGTTCAGTAAAGTCGGTTTTCACTTCAGGGTTGATTTGAGCGTGGCGTTGATAGTCGATACAGAGCACCAAAAACTCAGCCGCGTTCTCCACGTAAGCTTGATTGCCTGCGTATTCGGCTAGCAGTTTACGCTTCTCTTTGTTTGTCACTCTCACGATAGAAACAGCCTGCAGTAAGCTCGATGACGAAGCCGCGAGACCAGCCTGAATAATCACATCAAGTTGTGCTTTTTCAATCGGTTGATTTGTATATTGACGAATGGAGCGGTGCCCCAGAATAGTTTCAATCGTGCTGTTCATAACTCTCAGACAGTCCTTGTGATGATGGCGTAGAGAATCACAATAACGATAATTACCATGAGCGTAAAGGGCATTAGAGCCTTTCTGGTTGACATATTTCAGCAGCGTCAGCCCAGTTTTTGAGATTCTATTTATAATCGATTAATGCCAGCTGCTATGCCGCTGGCATTTTATTATTGAGTGAAACTTGCTTCGAAATAGGCACCAAATGCTCAGAACTGTCGGATAAAATAGGGCATACTGGACTCAATATATAAACCCAAGAAAGTAACCACGCGCATGAATCCAATCTGCCTCAACGACCCTTTTTTTCTTCCTAATGGCCAAGTGATCAAAAATCGCCTGTTCAAATCGGCAATGAGTGAACAGCTAGGTGATAAACATCATAACCCTAAGCAAGGTTTAGTCACGCTTTACCAGCGTTGGGCTCAAGGAGGAATTGGTCTATCCATGACGGGCAACGTGATGGTCGATAGAGGCGCGCTTGGTGAACCTAAAAACGTTGTGTTGGATGAGCAAAGTGACTTAAGCGTATTTCGTGAGTGGGCGAAGGCTGGAACACAAAATGGTTCGCAGATATGGATGCAATTGAACCACCCAGGAAAGCAAATCCCTAAATTCTTATGTGATAGCCCGGTTGCTCCTTCGGCTATTTCTTTAGAGCGCGGATTAGAAAAAGGCTTCAATACGCCACGAGCTCTGACTGAGACGGAAATAATCGCAATCATTGATAAATTCGCGTTGAGTGCAAAGCTTTCAAAACAAGCGGGTTTTACCGGTGTGCAGATCCACGGTGCTCATGGTTATCTCGTGAGTCAGTTTTTGTCTTCAAGACATAATCAACGCCAAGACAAATGGGGTGGCTCACTCGAAAACAGACTTCGTTTCGTGCTTGAGGTTTATCGCGCGATTCGAAAAGAGGTCGGTGACGATTTCCCTGTCGGAATTAAGCTCAATAGTGCTGATTTCATGAAAGGTGGCTTCACTGAAGAAGAGTCGATGCAGGTTGTGCAAACACTGAGTGATAACGGTATCGACCTGATTGAGATCTCCGGCGGCACCTATGAAAGTCCATCAATGATGGGTTCGAAAAGCAAAGCTGAACCAATCAAGGCCAGCACGGTAAAGCGTGAAGCGTATTTTATGGATTACATGGTGAAGGCGAGAAAACTCGTCAGCACACCGCTGGTGGTCACGGGTGGTTTTCGAACCGCGCAAGCAATGAATGAAGCATTAAACACCTCGGCGACCGATTTTATTGGTATTGCACGCACAATGGCGGTTGATCCTGATTTCCCTAACAAGTTAATTGAAGACCCTAGCCACGGCATGCCACTAACGGTGCCAACCACAGGAAAGCCCGCATTAGACAAGATGGCGATGGTCGGGCTGGCTTGGTATGAACATCAAATGTGGCGCATTGCCTCTGGCAAGAATGCTGACCCTAAACTTAGCGCATTAAGCGTGGTGGTAAAAACAATTCTCAGCGCTGGCTGGCACGCTTTCAAAAAGCGCAGAGTGTAAGCAGTCATGGATTGATAAAGCAGAACTTTGAGGAATTGAAGTTCTGCTTTTTTGTTTGTCTCCTTTTAAGTTCTCGATAAATACATCGCAGAGCACCCTCAGCCAGCTTAGCTGTGGTACTAATCTAATACCAACATGAGCATTGGTTATAGTGTTCATAAGTGGCAAATCAGAGTAGACCAACTAGGATGAATTGAATTAAACCCTACAATTAATTCAACAACATGGTAGTTGCTATGAAGAAAATAACCCTCTTATCTGTCGCGATCTTATCCAGTCTCTCTTTCTCATCTTTTGCTAAAGATTGTGATCCCAACTTGCTGCCTTCTTGGAAGGACAGCGAGAGTAAATCCGCTATCGTCGACTTTGTTGGGCAAGCTACTAAAGCTGAGTCTGATACGTTCGTGGCAATTGAAGATCGCATTGCCGTGTTCGATAACGACGGTACGCTTTGGTCGGAAAAGCCTTATTACTTCCAATTAGCCTTTGCACTAGATCGTGTAAAAGAGATGGCGCCTGATCACCCTGAATGGAAAACCGAAGCACCGTTTAAGTTTGTACTCGAAGATGATATTGAGAGCGTTCTGGGCAGCGGTGAAGAAGGGCTATTGAAAATCATCATGGCGACACATTCTGGTATGACTGTTGAGCAATACCAGCAAGACGTTGAGCAATGGCTGACGGTAGCAAAAGATAAACGTTTCAACAAAGCCTACACAGACCTTACTTATCAGCCAATGAAAGAGATGCTGACTTACCTGCAAGAGCATGACTTTAAAACTTATATTGTGTCGGGCGGAGGCGTTGATTTCATGAGAGCGTGGGCTCCACAAGCTTATAATATTCCTACAGAGCAAATCATCGGTAGCGCGCTTAAATACAACTACAGCTACAACGATGGTAAGCCAACCGTTACTAAAGACTCGTCCATTTTGACCATTGATGACAAAGCCGGAAAGGTCACTAACATTCAGCATATTATCGGCAAGAAACCTATTCTAGCGGTCGGCAACTCAGACGGTGACCAAGCGATGATGCAATGGGCTACGAGCCAACCCAACTCAATGGCGATGATTGTTCATCACACTGATGCTGAGCGCGAGTGGCAGTACGATCGTGAGTCTCACGTTGGCAAGCTTGATAAAGCGCTAGATGAGGCGAATTCCAGAGAGGATTGGACACTGATCGACATGAAATCAGATTGGTGTGAGGTGTACTAACGCCAAGTATACCCTTGGTCAAAACTTCAAAGGCTCGGATTTTAAATTCGAGCCTTTTTTGTGAGCGGAGGTTTTGGGAATGAACGGTTTGAAAGCAATCGTTTGAAAGGAATAAGGTGTTATGGGTTCGCTTTAAGCAAGAACGTACTATAAATTTTCAATGCATGACGGTTTAATCGAGTTAGTCGGAAATTAAAGGAATAGCAAAATGAAAACGATCGGTTTGCTCGGCGGTATGAGTTGGGAGTCGACAGTGAGCTACTACAAATCCATCAACGAGGGCGTTAAAGCCACACTCGGCGGGCTCAATTCTGCAAAGGTTTGTATGTACAGCGTGAACTTCGATGAGATAGAAAAGCTTCAACATCAAGGTCGCTGGGCTGAGACGGCGGATATCTTATCGGACGCGGCTTTATCGGTAGAGAAAGCCGGAGCGGACTTCATCCTGATCTGTACCAATACCATGCATAAGATCGTTCCTGAGATCGAAGAGAAGGTCACGATTCCTATCTTGCACATCGCTGATACCACAGCGCAGAAGTTGCTTGAACAGGGTGTAAAGAAAGTTGGATTACTCGGTACCGCTTTCACCATGGAACAAGATTTCTATAAAGGCCGTCTGACTAACAAATTCGGTATCGATGTGGTGATTCCTGATGAGAGTGACCGAGAGAAAGTCCACAACATCATTTATCAAGAGCTGTGTCGAGGCCAAGTAAAAGAAGAATCTCGAGATGTATACCGTCAAATCATTGAGAAGCTAGGCCAACAAGGTGCAGAAGCCGTTATTCTGGGCTGTACTGAAATCGCCCTCCTGATTCAGCAGCAACACACTGATGTTCCCTTGTTTGATACCACAGCCATTCATGCAGAAGCGGCTGTACGTTTGGCGACGAGTGACTAACTTCTAGTTCTTATTCTTAGTTCCATAGCTGTCCTATTTTCGCTCTTGTACGATTTTCATTCGTTGAAGTGAAAGTTTTTTGTACAAAAGCAGGTCGTTAGTTAAAGAAGCGATGCTTTGTTCATTAACCAAGGCCTTATCGGTAGGTAAGGTTTTAGTTAATGACTGAGGTATTCGCGCTTTTAAGCACTATGCTTTAGTCATGACTAAAAGAGGATTAATTATGAAATGGCTTATCTTATCTGTAACGCTATTGTTTGTGGCGGGATGCCAATCAACAGGCTCTGAAACATCTTCACATGATCAAATGAATAAAGTAGATACAAGCGGGTGCAGTAGCTAATCTCTTTGTAGAAACATTTTTCAGCTGCTTCGATAACGATTGTTAACTCTACTTGTATATAGATCTACCTTATAAAGCCTTGTGTTCTTACAAGGCTTTCTTCTATGTAAAGCATCTTATTTTTCTAGGTGGATGTTGTAAATTTGTGAATCTGAACTGTCTATATTCTAGGCTGTGTACTGGATCTCATTTGTTATTTGAGTCCCTTGCTAAGGTAAATAATGAATGTGTACTACCAATCACTTTACTCAACTTAAGAGGTTTCTATGCTAGGTGAAAATCACTCTCTTGTTCACGAATTTCCTGAAATGAAAGACAAAATTGCTGAGCTTGCTAAAACTGACGATGGCTTTGCAGAAGATATGAAGACATACGACAACCTTGATAAAGAGATTCGTAAGCTTGAGCTGAAAGATTCACCCATTGATGACGGCTCGATGCACCAACTGAAACATGATCGTTCTGTACTGAAAGATGCACTGCATGCACGTTTAACTGGCTAGTGAGCTAGTAATTTTGCTGATTAGCTAAATGGCGAATTGCAGACTTAGACAAAAAAACTCCTTCGGGAGTTTTTTTCGTTTTGGCACAATAACATCTTCACAATTCAACTGAGTTAATACGTTGTATTGTTATGTGAATGACGCATAATGAGGGTTACTGGTACACGATTTTTAAGATTTTATTGGTAATCTCATGAATATTGAACACCTCAAATTGTTTGTTCGTTTAGCTTCCACACATAACATCAGCATGGCTGGGCAAGAGCTTGGTTTGTCTCCTGCTGTTGCAAGCTCGCACATCAGTAAACTGGAAGACAATTTAGGCGTTCGCTTGGTCCACAGAACCACTCGTAAGGTCTCTTTAACCGAAGAGGGGGAAGCATTCTTACCTCATGCTGAAGAAGTGTTATCGAGCGTGGATGCTGCCAAATCGGCGGTCGGTGTGGGTTGTGATTCTCCAACCGGAACGCTGAGAGTTACCGCATCTGCGTCTTTTGGACGTTTGCATCTTGTTCCTGCTTTACCTGGATTCTTAGAACGCTACCCTGGGTTAAAAGTCGATCTCAGGCTATCAGACTCGATGGTGGATGTTGTTGAGGGTGGCTTTGATATCGCGATTCGTATCTCGGAGCTGAAAGACTCGACACTGATTGCCCGAAAATTGGCGACAGACAAACGTATTGTGTGTGCATCGCCTGATTACTTAATCAAATATGGTAAGCCAGCTACACCTCGAGATCTTAATGATCATCAGTGTATTAGCTTAATTGGTTTAGAAAACTGGACCTTCAATACTGAAAGCGGGCCTAAGACGATTAAGGCATCTGGGTCGTTCAGGGCAGATAACGGGGAAGC
This sequence comes from Vibrio sp. 10N.247.311.49, assembly GCF_041467655.1. Classification (NCBI taxonomy): domain Bacteria; kingdom Pseudomonadati; phylum Pseudomonadota; class Gammaproteobacteria; order Vibrionales; family Vibrionaceae; genus Vibrio; species Vibrio sp. 10N.247.311.49. The sequence continues at coordinate 68,576 of NZ_JBFSVA010000017.1, read as the reverse complement.
ACTGCGTGACGCAGCCTCAGGTGGTATGGGGATCACGGTGACATCGAATTGGTGTGCCTATGAACAACTGAAAAGCGGTCAGCTGGTTCAAATATTAGAAGATTACCCATTAACATCAGAGCCTGCAATTTGGGCTGTGTACCCAAGTACAAGGTTACTTGCACCAAAGGTGAGAGCCTTCATTGACTACTTCTCTGAATATTATGGTAATCCGCCGTATTGGGAGAAAACATAGAGACAAACGTTATTAAAGCGCTGACATGGTGAGCGTTTTTAAATGTGTTGTTTCGTTGAGATAAAGAATAGCAACCTTTTGTGAAGTTGATAATCAACCGGATTAATAAAACACTATTTAGTTTTTGTTGAAAATAGAGGTGTGAATAAAGTCTCAGGCTGAGCGGAATAGTAGACAATAAAAAAGCTTAGCGTGGGGAGCGCTAAGCTTTGTCATTATTTATATTCAGGAGCGGATGGTTTTGCTAGAAGAACTAACCGACTTGAGAAAAGTTCACCACAGTGCTTTCAAGATTCTCTTTTAAGTAGCTAGAAACTGCATGCTGCTCTGTTTCACTTAAGTACAGGCCAAGCTTGGTTCTGCGCCACAAGATGTCTTCGTCAGTCATCGCCATCTCTTCATTGATCAAGTAATCGATCTCAGCTTGATAAACGCCGTGTGCTTCGCTTGAGAATTGGGTACCAAGATCAGCTTCGCTCGTTGCACCTTCCAGCAGCTTCCAAGTGTAAGTACCAAATTGAGTCACATAACGTAGTAACAGTGCTTCTGATATCCAAGGGTACTTGGTGTGGATCATCTTAGCGAGCTGTTCTCTGCTGCAGCTGAAGTTACCACCCGGTAGTGTGTCGTTAGCTGTCCAAGGTGCGCCCATGTGTTTCAGGTAAGGTTCTAGCTTGTTCAGTGCCGCTTCGCCGAGTTTACGATAAGTCGTTAACTTGCCACCAAAGATAGATAGCAGTGGTGCTTGATCCATTTCTGCATCCAGCTCCAGTGTGTAGTCACGAGTGATCGCTTGTGGCGAGTCAGATTCATCATCACAAAGCGGTCTTACGCCACTGTATGTCCACACAACATCGTCACGCTCTAGTTGCTTAACAAAATGCTGGTTAACGATATCAATCAAGTAATCAACTTCTACATCGTCGATAGCCACTTCGCGAGGATCGCCTTTGTATTCAAGGTCGGTAGTACCGATGATCGAGAACTTATCTAGGTAAGGGATCATGAACACAATACGATTGTCTTTGTTTTGCAGAATGTACGCTTGTGGTTCGTCGTGAATGCGTGGCACAACAATGTGTGAGCCTTTGATCAGACGAATATTACGAGGCGAAGCCTGCTCTAAACCATCATCAAAGAACTGTTTCACCCAAGGGCCAGCTGCGTTGACCAATGCTTTCGCTTTGCGCTCGAAACGTTGGTTTGTCATCACATCAAGAATCGTTACGTGCCAAATGTCGCCTTCGCGGTGTGCTTTTTCAACTCGGCAGTAGTTGCGTACTTCTGCGTTGTTTTCTTTCGCCGCCAACACGTTCAGCAATACCATACGCGCATCATCTACCCAGCAGTCTGAGTATTCGAAACCTGTTTTCATTTCTGGTTTAAGCAAACCTGATTGAGCCAAGTTCACCGTTTTACTTCCAGGAAGAGTGGTGCGCTTACCCAAGTTATCGTAAAGGAATAGGCCACAGCGAATCATCCAAGCTGGGCGTAAAAATGGTCGATGAGGTAAACGGAAACGCATTGGTTGTGCAACGTGAGGCGCTTTTCTTAACAAGACTTCACGTTCAGCGAGTGCTTCCGAAACCAAACGAAATTCGTAATGTTCAAGGTAGCGTAGGCCACCGTGGATAAGCTTTGAGCTAGCGGAAGACGTCGCAGACGCGAAATCATTTGCTTCGTATAAGCCAACGTTTAGACCACGACCTGCTGCATCTGCCGCGATGCCTGCACCATTGATGCCGCCGCCAATCACGATCAAGTCTAAAGTGGAAGATGTACTGTTGTTTGAATTATTTTGTTGAGCACTCATGGTTTTGACCTCTTTCTGAGCGAACGAGCATTTTAGAACATAATTGAATCCTATATGAACTTTCGTTTGCGGTCATTTATTATTTTCGTTTATGCGCGTTTTATGTGATTTGCGCATAAAAAAACCTTCGCTTATGACAGCGAAGGTTCCAAATAACTCTCATTCGAGCATAGAAGTGATATTAATCATGTTCAAGTGCGACTTTCCAAGTAACAAAAAAGCCCATTATCGATAAAGTGATCTATCAATAATGGGCTCTTTTAATGAACATGATTTCTGAGCGTTTTTTTATTCGTCCGACGCTAGTGGTTGAGACGCGGTCTCGATCACTTCCAATGGGATCGATGAATCCTTGAGGATGTTCAGGATCTCTTCTGGTGGCTGTTTATTGGTGAACACCATGTGTGCTTGAGAGATGTTACCCAGCTTAACCATTGCGTTGCGACCAAACTTACTGTGGTCGACGGCTAAGAAGATGCTGCGGCTGTTTTCGATGATAGCTTGCTTCACTCGAACTTCATGGTAGTCAAAATCAAGCAGTGAGCCGTCAAAGTCGATGCCGCTGATCCCTAGAATGCCGAAATCGAGGCGGAACTGCTTCACGAAATCGAGTGTTGCTTCACCCACGATACCGCCATCACGGTTTCTCACTTCGCCACCTGCCAAGATAACCTTTATCTCTGGGTTTGGTAGCAGGATACTGGCAACGTTGATGTTGTTAGTCACGACTCTGAGTTGTTTGTGGTTTTTGTTCAGCGCGCGTGCCACCGATTCTGGTGTGGTGCCGATATCAACGAACAAGGTTGCACCATCTGGAATGTGTTTAACCAGCTCGTCGGCAATCACATCTTTTTCATTGAAGTTAAGCGCTTTACGCGTGTTGTAAGAGGTGTTTTCTGAGCTAAGAGGAATGGTTGCACCACCGTGATAACGACGGATTTTGTTGCTATCAGCCAGCTCATTGAGGTCTCGTCTGATGGTTTGTGGGCTAACATCGAACTTCTCTACGAGCTCTTCGGTGCTCACATATCCTTGTGTTTTTACCAGGTCTACAATCTGCTGGTGTCTTGGTATCTGCTTCACTTAACTTACCACTCCCTGCACGCTATGGGCTCTAGCGCGTCACAATCGAAAATATTAACTCGCGCTATTGTGCTCGAATTGATGAGGAGAGAGAAGTAATGATAGTAAGGAATTATGTCCAAACCGCAAAAACGTTGATCAAAACATGAAAAATTGGCTCCAAACGCAAAAAAGAGCACAAAATAGTGCTCTTTTTAGTTTCGTTTACTGAGGAACGAACAATTCAATCGATAAGAGAGTGATTATTCGAACGCTCGATTTTACTCTTCGTCGTCATCGTGCAGTTCAGACCAAACTTGTGCACACTTGATAGCACGCTTCCAACCTTTGTAACGGCGGTTACGCTTTTCTTCATCGTGGTGTGGCAAGAACGTACGGTCTAGTACTGCTTTGTCTTGAAGCTCATCGATGCTGTCCCAGAAACCAACTGCTAGACCAGCAAGGTATGCTGCACCCAGAGCCGTTACTTCAGTTACTTCAGGACGGTGAACTTCTGTATCTAGTACGTCTGATTGGAATTGCATTAGGAAGTTGTTCGCTACTGCACCACCATCAACACGTAGGTTTGCTAGCTTGATGCCAGAGTCCGCTTGCATCGCATCCAATACGTCACGAGTTTGGTAAGCAATACCTTCCAGTGTTGCACGGATGATGTGGTTAGAGTTAACACCACGAGTCAGGCCAACAATCGTACCGCGAGCGTAAGCATCCCAGTATGGTGCGCCTAAACCAGTAAACGCAGGGACTACGTAAACGCCGTTTGAAGAATCCACTTTCGTTGCGAAGTACTCAGAGTCTTCTGCGCCAGCCAGTAGTTTCATTTCATCACGTAGCCATTGGATTGATGCGCCGCCCATGAATACCGCACCTTCCAGTGCGTATGCAGGTTCGCCTTTAGGGCCACATGCCAGTGTGGTTAGAAGGCCGTTTTTCGATGTGACTTTCTCTTGGCCTGTGTTCATTAGAAGGAAACAACCAGTACCATAAGTGTTCTTAGCTTGGCCTGCTTCTACACACATTTGACCGTAAAGTGCAGCTTGTTGGTCACCCGCAATACCCGCGATTGGAATACGAGTACCGCCTTTACCACCAAGGTTCGTTTGACCGTAAACTTCAGAAGAACGCTTCACTTCAGGCATCATTGATGACGGGATACCCATTTCATCAAGTAGCTTTTGATCCCAACATAGGTCGTTGATGTTGAACAACATAGTACGTGACGCGTTAGTGTAATCCGTAACGTGAACACGTCCTTGAGTCATCTTCCAAACCAACCAAGTATCAACGGTACCGAACAGTAATTTGCCAGCTTCAGCGTCTTCGCGAGCGCCTTCAACGTTGTCTAGAATCCATTTTACTTTTGTACCTGAGAAATACGGGTCAAGGACTAAGCCTGTATTGTCACGTACGTAGTCTTCTAGGCCACGTGCTTTAAGGTCTTCACAGATGTCTGCAGTACGGCGACACTGCCATACGATTGCGTTATAAACAGGCTTGCCTGTCTCTTTGTTCCAAACAATGGTGGTTTCACGTTGGTTCGTGATACCAATGCCCGCTAGCTCATCGCTGCGGATGCCTGCTTTAGCAAGAGCTTCAACCAATGTAGAGCTTTGAGTCGCCCAGATTTCCATTGGATCGTGCTCGACCCAACCTGCTTTCGGGTAAATCTGAGTGAATTCTCTTTGAGAAGAGCTAACGATGTTTGCATCGTGGTCGAGGATTACAGCGCGAGAACTTGTGGTGCCTTGGTCTAGGGCAACAATGTATTTTTGCTCGGTCATGGTAAGAATCCTTTTTCTTTCGTTATTTATATTTTAGTAAATGTAAGGTCGCTTAGGGATTAAGCTTGAGCTTGTTCAGCTTCTTCTTCTGTTTCACATTGGTTTGGAATTGTGCAGCCTTGGCCTTCTACTGGTAGGTAAGCACCGATAACACGTGGGTACAACCAACCACCAAAACACGCACCAGCAATTGGAGCAAGAATTGGAACGATGAAGTAAGGAATATCACGAGCACCGCTTAGTGCGAAATCCCAACCTGCAAAGTAAGCGAACAGTTTTGGTCCGAAGTCACGAGCAGGGTTCATTGCAAAGCCCGTCAGTGGACCTAAAGAACCACCGATAACCGCGATAAGAATACCGATCAGTAGAGGGTTCATTGCACCGCGAGATGCGCCGTTGTTCTCATCACCTAACGCTAAAATGGCAAACATCAACACTGCAGTAATCACGAATTCCACAGCAAAAGCGCCGAAGAAAGAAAGTGAAGCATGTGGGTAAGTCGAGAAGATACCAGCAGTTGATAGTGCGTCTTGGCTGCTACGAACGAAGTTATGTGCGATTTCGTAGTCAGTAAATAGGTTGCTGTACAGGCTGTAAACCAATGCTGCAGAGCAGAAAGCACCAAGCAGTTGCGAAATGATGTAAGGCACCACTTTCGCTTTATCAAAGCCATGGAACATGGCCAGTGCAATCGTTACGGCTGGGTTGATGTGTGCGCCTGAAACGCCGGCAGTACAGTAAATTGCAATCGCAACACCGAAGCCCCAGATGATGCTGATTTCCCATTGTCCGAATGTCGCACCAGTTAATACCAGAGCGGCCACACAGCCAACGCCAAAGAATATGAGTAATCCTGTACCGATAAATTCAGCCAAGCATTGCCCAAATAAAGAAGGGTGTTTGTTTGTTGTCATGTTCGAGTCCTTTTTAGTTTTGCTTATCTAGCACGTGTATTGTGCATATATTTGCGAACTCGAAAATAAACGAACATCAAAAGTGAGCGTTTGAGCATAAAATTGTTAATTAAAGTCACTTGAAATGTTAATCCGAACACTTTTGCTCGAAAAAGATGCTCGCATGAACGTCATTGCTCGAATTGATAGGTTGCGAAGCCGCTCAAACTACCTATATGTAAATGAATGCGCAACTGGTACGAGGAGTTTATGTTTGGATTTGTGATGCTACTTCGTGAGTGGCGGATTATTAGACTTAATTAGGGAGGGCTGTGTGATGTTTTTGCTATGTAACAAGGGCGTTAACAAATGAGCTTGTATGCATAAATGAATAAACTGCCAACTATGTTGTAGTTTGGCAGTTTTAATTTGGGTGTATGTTCTTGTTATACGAGACGAACTTACCGCTCTAAACCAGAGCTGCAACTTTTCCTTTCGCAACCAATTGATCTCGAACTGAGTCATACGCCCAGTTGAACGCAATCGCGTAAAGTACGAAGAAGATAACTAGGCCGATGTCCATGATCAGTACGGTTAGGAAGTCGAGTTGTAGAACCCACATCAAGACAGGTAGAGTCACTGTCATTAAGCCAAGCTCAAAACCTAATCCGTGCAGGATACGTGTTTTCGTGGTTCTTTTGCTTCGGTCTGCTCCGTAAATTTTGTCGTAGCCATAGTTGTAAACGTAGTTCCAAGCCATCGCTATCAATGATATTGCGAGCGCTAAGCCTGCCATTTCACCTGCGCCGTTTCCTGTAATATAGGTTGCAAGCCCTGCCATCAAAACCAAAGCAACCAATTCAAATAGCACCATGTGCAACATGCGTTCTTTATGTGACATTTTTCTAACTCTCTTTACGATTAAATAGCCGCCGATGGGCTAATGACTTGGCTAAATAATATCTACTTAAGTGATAATATAAAGATAGTTAGCATCACATATAGTGATAGTAAGTTTTGGGAGACACCGAATGTACAACATTGAACAACTGAAAATGTTTGTGTATGCCGTTGAATTAGGGTCATTTTCTGCCAGTGCTCGTCATTTGGGGAAGGTGCAGTCGGCGGTGAGCCAAGGCATCAGTAATCTTGAAATAGATTTTAATGTTGAGCTTTTTGATCGTTCGACTCGAAAGCCTTCACTAACCAAAGCGGGCGAGCAGTTATTTAAACAGGTGAAAGCGATCGTGCTTCAGGTTGAAGATCTGAATGTGACGGTTAGTGCGATGGGCAGTGGTGAAGAGGGGCTCATCAAAATTGCATTAGATGATTCACTATTGGTCCCGAATCTATCTAAGATCCTTAGTCAGTTCAGTCAACAATTCCCTGCGACTGAAGTGGAACTGGTTGCGTGTACCACGACAGAGGTCAATCCGTTAATTATCGAAGAGAGGGCCGACATTGGATTAATGTTTACTAACTTGGCTTTTGATGTCGGTTCTGAGCCTTGCTTTATCGGTCACTTACCGTTTATTGCTGTGTGTCATCCAAGTCATGCGCTCGCAAAAACAGGTGTGGCGAAACTCTCTGACTTACTCCCGCATCGTCAGTTAATGTTGAGGGGAGACAAAGGTAAGGTGATGGATCAGTTTCCGCTGATTGCCGGAAAGGTATGGTGGTCAAACAGCTTTATCGTCATTAAAGAGATGATTCTTGGTAGCGATATCGGTTGGGCATACTTACCGAAACACCTTGTTGAAGAAGAGCTTATTAAACAGCGCTTGGTAGAGGTGAATGTGTCATTTGACCATAAAACTTGGTCGCCTCCGGTTGATCTTGTTCTGTCTAAAACACGCTCAAAAGGTCCTGCATTACTTTGGCTTGAACAAGCATTGAAAGGCCTATTAGACGAAACTGAATAAAGAAAAGGCTCACCGTTTAACGTGTGACCCTTTCTGTTCAAAGTGATGCTGCTTTTTGTTAGTTCTAGTTCTAGGTGTAGACGTAGATGCTATACGCTAGGTTTAACCGTCTGACCGTTGTAGTACTTGTCTTTCATCTTAAGCGCCACGTTCACAAGGTAAATCAGCACAGGGACTTCAATCAGTGGACCGATAACGCCTGCAAACGCTTGGTCTGAGTTGATACCGAATACTGAGATAGCCACGGCAATCGCTAGCTCGAAGTTGTTACCTGTTGCTGTAAATGCAATTGATGCGTTCTTGTCGTACTCGATGCCCATCTTTTTACCGATGAAGAAACTGATGAAGAACATCGCAGTGAAGTAGATAGTCAGTGGAACCGCAATTAATAGAACGTCCATTGGCAGTTCAACAATCATTTCACCTTTCAGGCTGAACATCAGAACGATGGTTGCCAGTAGTGCAATCAGTGTGATTGGAGAGATGCGTGGAATAAATACGTCGTTGTACCACTGCTCGCCTTTCATCGACACAAGGATCTTACGGCTTAGGAAGCCCGCTAGGAATGGGATACCTAGGTAGATAAGTACACTGTGTGCAATGTCGATCATCGAGATATCAACCAACATGCCTTCGTAACCAAATACTGGTGGAAGAACGCTGATGAACAACCACGCCATAAAGCTGTAGCTCACCACTTGGAATGCACTGTTTAGAGCAACCAATGCCGCGCCGTACTCTTTGTTACCGCCGCCGATGTCGTTCCAAACCAGAACCATCGCCACACAACGAGCAAGACCAATCAGAATCACCCCAACCATGTAACCTGGGTGGTCTCCCAAGAAAGTTAGTGCCAATGCAAACATCAGAATTGGACCAACGATCCAGTTCATGATCAAAGAGAGCTTAATGGCTTTCTTATCTTTTACCACAGTGCCTAGCAGGTTGTAGTTAACCTTAGCCAGAGGTGGGTACATCATTAAGATAAGGCCAATCGCAAGCGGAATGTTAGTGGTGCCAACAGACATTGAATCGTTCCACTGTTCGATCTGTGGGAATAGGGTGCCGAGTAGTACACCAAGGCCCATGGCAATAAAAATCCACAGTGTTAAGTAGCGATCTAGAAAACCTAACTTTGGTTTCATGATAATCTCTCTTAGTTGATATCGTAAATCGTCGAAAAACGATTGGTTGTGGCAAAAAAACACGCTTAAAAGTAAAGGCTATCAAAGCCGATCATTCAAGCGTGAACTTCTATTTTAAAATGCTGTTAAATATCGATTCGAAGCGTTGAATATTGTCGCGGTCGATGCGGTAACACATCTTCGGCGGAATCGACTCAGCCGTAATAAAACCTGAGGCTTTCAATATTCTTAAGTGCTCTGATACCGTTGATTGAGCTAAACCCAATTCACTCACCAGATCACTGTTCAAGCAGCCGCCCGATTTTTCTAACGTGGAAAGGATACTCAATATACGTATTCTTGCTGGGTGAGCGAGTGCTTTCGCCAGTGCGGCCATTTGCTTTTCTGCTTTAGCATCACCGTGTTCGATGGGCAGAGAACAGCCACCAGATGTCGAGCAAGTTGAGTTCATATTGACGTCTCACTTTCATTAATCGTTAAAAGACGATTAATGATAAGCCTATTTTAAATAGGGGTCAATGCTCACTGTCTATTTGAACGAACTTTAAGGTGGCGATTCAGGGACTATGGTTGAACTCTGCTTTGACTCAGCTACGCAAAATGGCGTGAACATCGATTAAACGCCATTTTGCTCGGTTATCCGCTAGTTAAGAACGGTATAGCCTCGGTTGATCATACAGTTACGATTCACTTGAAACTTCTGCTGCTCAGATAGCTCGGCGGATTGTCTTTTTTGAGCACCGTGCTTTAAAGCGCCGCTGATAATACCGATGCCAGCACCAATTTTTGCACCATCATGACCACTCCCGCCAGAGACGGCTCCACCAACCGCACCCAGCGCTGCACCCTTAGCGGTTGAACCGACAATATCGCTGCCAAGAGAATCGACCTCTTCAGGCTTCACTTGTTGAGCGTATTGCTCACATTCATACAGATCGGCGTGATACTGTGTTTCATCAACACCTTTAGTATCGACAATGATTTGATTAGCAAATACTGAACTTGATGCTACAAGCAATATCGCTGCGATTGGAGAGAATGGAAATTTCACAATATAGACCTCTAGAGTATTCATTGCATTGTTAAAGTGACGTGTAGTTCTCGATGAAATCAAGGCGCCGATCGGTGTACTCACCAGAATCCAACATCTTAGATAACCCGCGAAGCGTGTTGTAAGGCTGAGAAACGGCCACCATGTTAATGAGCCAATACGGAATATCGCCACCTGGATCACTCAATACTCGATAAGAGATATGGGTGGTGTTTTCGTCGATTGGTGTCAGGATCCAACTCGCCTCTAATTCAGCCACTCTGATGATTTTTTTATTATTGTTTGGCAGGTAATCAGGCCTACCATGCTGATCAATGGTGACAACTATCGTCTTTGGATCTTGAGTGATGACGTTCTCTACGATAGCTTCACGATCGGCAACTGGCCAAGGTGCCTTGGTATAGGTTTTGGTGATCGTGTGCGCCGCACTAAAATGCTCTATTTCTTCCATGTCATCGATGTTTTCTACCCATTGCGTGCCAACAGAGGTATCGATAAAGAGTGCGATAATAGAAGTGAGGGACGCGTTGATGTCGCCTTCTGCTCGAAATTCTTTAAAGTGACTGCCTTCAATTTTACGGTTATAAACCTCGATGCCTTTTTTATCGCGTGCCAGTGACCAGCCATCGGTGTCTGATGCAAACACCGAAACTGAACAAGCAAGAAGAAGCAAAGTAATAATCTTATTCATCATGTTAATGAGCGCCCTTTCCAGCTGATTTTATTGGTTTTAGATAAGCGGTAACTGTTCAGCACGAGTAGGCTTTGAACACAAATACCGAAGGGTACGGTTAACGCAAATTTTGCGGGAACAAACAGTTCCTTAACCAAAATGAAGTAGGTGACGATCGACACCAAGAGCATCACAGAGCTGACAATGAGCGAATAAGCATGAATGGCAGACATGTCACTGATGAAGGCGTTCGCCGATACCAGCATCAAAAGCGGTCCCGCCCATGCGATGATGTTGGCTTTGATGAAGACTTTTAAAGCTTGTGCTTGCGATTGACAATTCACAATAAGATTCATGTTTTTGGAAAAGCCAGCCCAGATTGAGTTGAAGTCTGAATACATGTGCGTACTCATTAGTTTGTCTGCAAATGCCCAGAAAATCTTAAATCCATTGACCTTCATGACTTTTGCAAAGGCGATGTCTTCCGATATCGCGTTTGCTACTGCGGCGTGTCCACCGACTGCGTCGTAGGATTTTCGGGTAAACAACATCGCCTGACCGTTAGCAATCGCTTCTTCCTTAGTCATGTCGTTCGAGTTTTTAAAGTTCATATAAGATGCGATCGATAGAAAGATGCCCGGCAAGGTCGCTTTTTCTGCCACAGACGCAAAAGTTTGTTTTGGATTAAACGATAAGAGATCAGTTTTTTGTTGGATAGCAAAGTCGATAACGCTCTGTAGCATCGCGGGTGCTGAATCGGTATCTGCATCAATGAAATACACATATTCACCGCTCGCGTTGAGTGCGCCAGCCATACATGCATTGCTCTTACCAAGCCATCCGGTCGGTAACGTTCTACCTGAAATACAGCGCGCGTTAACGTCGAACTTACTGATCAATGCTTCTACTTTTGCACGGGTTGAGTCAGTAGAAAAGTCATCAACAACAATGACTTCAAACTTGTCTTTTGGGTAGCTCTGCTTCAATAGAGAGCCAAGGCTGATTTCAATATTGTCTTCTTCATTTCGCGCAGGAATAATGACGGAAACAGTCGGCCACTCAGTTCTTTTGAACGATATTTTAGGTTCAATGTGAATACGATGGCGCTCTAAGTTCGCAAGTGTGATTAGAAACTTGACGGTAACGATGCAAAGCAAGGTCGTAATAATAGCTAAAATCATAATGACTGTGGTCGGAATAAAGTGATGGAGAGACGGGAAAGAATATAGTGGAGTGTGATCTAACGCACATCTTGTATGTAGGACTTAACCCTTCAAACTGGAATGCGCTTCTGTTAGCGTTTGCCTTGGAAAGATGTGAAACAGTGACTGACAGGCGGTAAAATAAGCATTGTATTCACCAGCGACTCTAGCGATATAATCGAACCCAGAACCGTTACTCAAGATAACGAATGATCATAATCCAATAATAGGTACGCCCGACATGCCCCAACAAAACATCAAATTTATCGCGACTGATATGGATGGCACCTTACTCGATGAGCATGGAAAGCTCGACCCTGAGTTTTTCAATCTTTATGAGCGCTTAGAAGCGCAAGATATTATTTTTGCTGCCGCGTCTGGCCGCCAGTATTACAGCTTGCTAGAAACATTTTCCCCGCTTAAAGATCGCATGATGTTTATTGCTGAAAACGGCACATTAGTGATGCACAAAGGCCAAGAACTTTACAGCTGCTTGCTTGATACCGATGCCATTAAAGAGATCATTAAAGAAGCTCGAGCTATTGAAGGCGCGCATGTGGTGCTATGCGGTAAGAAATCGGCATACATCGAAACCAAAGATGAGCGTGCTCTGGCGGAGATCTCTAAGTACTACCATCGCCGTGAGCAAGTAGAAGACTTACTGGCGGTAGAAGACGATTTCATCAAGGTGGCTATCTGTCACTTCGACGGTTCACAAGAGAAAGTGAACCCAACTATTGATGCCAAATTCGGTGAGAACTACCAAGTGGTTGTAAGCGCAAAAATTTGGTTAGATGTGATGAACGCTGAAGCGTCAAAAGGTGCGGCGATTAAACATCTACAGAACACATTAGGTTTCACTTACGAGCAGACCATGAGCTTTGGTGATTACCTAAATGACTTGGAAATGCTTAAAGAGAGCTACCACTCTTACGCGATGGAAAACGCGCATCCAAAGTTAAAAGAGATCGCGCGTTTTGGCGCGCCAAGTAACGTTGACGCGGGTGTGTTCCAAGTACTTGAGAAGTTGCTAGCGTAACGCTCTTAAGCTAGATTCGATTTTTATCAAAGCCAACTCGTGAAAATGAGTTGGCTTTTTTGTTGGCTGCTGTTGTATTGAGTTAAATTTGAACGAGTGTTCAGCTTGTTGTAGTCTAACCAGAAAGATGGGTATTCACTTTGAATTGGATACGCCTTAGTAACGATATTTGGAATGATTATGAGCAAGAAACTTCAACTTGATATTATTTCTGACGTAATGTGCCCGTGGTGCGTAGTCGGTTACAAAAACTTAGAGCTAGCCGTTGCGGAACTTGGTTTAGAAGACCAGATTGAACTTGAATGGCAGCCGTTTGAGCTTAACCCTGACATGCCGCAAGAGGGCGAAAACCTGCGTGCCCATATCATGAGAAAATACGGTTCTAGCGCAGAAGAGAGCCAACGTTCACGAGAACAGCTTTCGGCTCGCGGCCAAGCGGTTGGTTTCGATTTCAATTTCTATGACAGTATGAGAATGGTCAATTCACGTCATCTACATGTACTTCTCGATTTTGCACTAGCGCACGGCAAACAGACTGAGTTAAAGCTACGCTTCTTTGCTGCTCACTTCACAGAGCAAAAAGACCTGTCCGATCTTGAAGTCATTGCACAAGAGCTTGAAGCGGTTGGCTTAGACTCAACGAAGGCACTGAAGCGCCTAAAGAACACCGACAACTTGAAGCAAATTGAAGCGCAAGAGTTTGAATGGCAACGCATGGGGATCTCTGCGGTTCCTACTGTGGTGTTCAACCGTAAGAGTGCAGTAACGGGCGCGCAGACGGTAGAAACCTACAAGCAGATTCTTCAAGAGCTTATTGCTGAATCATAAACGGATCATTGCTATCAATTAGAGTCTGAATTTCATGGAATCACTGTCACTCGCTCAAGCGCAAAAACTGGTATTGCTTTCGCAAAAGCTGCCGCCTAAGAAGTTGCCACCTAAAAAGCAACGCAATGGGGGCGCTTTGGCGAACACGTTGTCTGCGATTGAAAACCTTGGCTATGTGCAAATTGATACCATCTCTGTGATTCAGCGAGCTCACCACCACACGCTTTGGAATCGCAATCAAGATTACCAACTGAACCATCTTGATAAGCTGTTAGAGCGTCGAGAAGTATTTGAGTATTGGTCGCATGCCGCCGCGTATTTACCCATGCGTGACTTCCGATTCAGCCTACACCGCAAGAATGGCTTTGCGAGCGGTAAGCTCAAGCATTGGTATAAAAAGAATGACGCACTGATAGCTCATGTTCTCAAACGTATTGAGAATGAAGGGCCGTTGATGGCGAAAGATTTTGAAGGGGATAGGCCAAACCCCGGCGGTTGGGGCGGTAAACCGGCCAAGCAAGCATTAGAAACATTGTTCATGCAAGGCGACTTAATGGTGCCAAGCCGAGTTAACTTTCATAAGGTGTATGACCTAACCGAGCGAGTTTTACCGAGCGGAATTGATACCTCTGAGCCGACAGAACAAGAGTACATCGAGCATCTGATAACACGTTATTTAGAGGCTAACGGAGTTGGAATAGCGTCGGAAATGAGCTACCTACTCAAGAACACAAAGCCTTTGATTCAGAGAGCACTCCAACAGATGCTTGAAGATAAGCAGGTTCTGAAAGTAGATATTCAAGGCTCTGATTACTATGTCCTGCCAGGTGCTTTTGAACTGCTGAATCAACCTCTTTCCAGAACCAAGCTTAAGATACTGTCTCCGTTTGATAACCTGCTGATTCAACGAAAGCGAATGCAATCATTGTTCAACTTTGATTACCTCCTAGAATGCTATGTTCCAGAGGCCAAGCGTCAGTTTGGTTATTTTAGCTTACCGATTCTGTGGCAAGGTGAGCTGGTGGCACGAATGGATTGCAAGGTCGACAGGAAGAGTGGTTTGCTCAATATCCGTAACTTGGTTGTGGAAGAGCGAATTAAAAACCATGAGTTGTTGGTTCATGCTTTATGCGATGAACTAAAACACTTCATGGTGTTCAACCAATGTGATGAGATGATCGTCCATAACACCACGCCCTCTGATCTTGGCAAGCGCTTGATGAGCCAATGGCAAACAGTCTAGCGGTCTTTGTTGTTTAGAAAGCGCTTAGTTACTCAGCAAACGCAGCTAACAAGAACTCGACAAAGGTTCTGTTCTTCAACGACAGTTGCTTGGTTTTGTAGAGCAAGTGAATCGGCTTTGGTAACGGCGCCATGCCGGGTAGGATTTCCAACAGCGCTCCACGATCAATCTCTTCTGCGACTAAGATAGTCGGTTGCAACAACACGCCCACACCCTGCAGGGCGGCATACCGCAACACATCACCATTATTCGACATCAAGCGCACACGTTCTTTATTCGGTGTGGCGTGAGGAGCTTGGCTGCTGTAACTGAATCCAAGCGATGGGTGCTGCGCCAAGTCTTCCAATACTCTGATTTCAGCATGTTGGTTTAGGTAAGCGGGCGCCGCGCAGTAACACATCTCATAATCCCCTAAATACCTTGCGACCAAGCTTGAATCGTATAGGTCACCAATTCGCACAATCAGGTCAATGTCAGATGAATAAGGATCAACAAGGTCATTATTCAACATCAGCTCAACGTTAATGGTTGGGTGATGCGCGAGAAACTTAGCTACGATAGGGGCGAGTACCTTGTTTCCATAGGTGACAGGGCAGTTTATTTTTACCGTGCCTTGTGGTTGATTTTCCAAGGTTTGAATCAGGTTCTCTGCATTGCTGATGTCTTCGAGAATTCGCTTACACTCACGATAGTAAAGTTGTCCTGAATCGGTTAACGATTGCTTACGCGTGGTGCGGTGGATCAGCTGAGACTTCAAACTGGCTTCTAAGGAATGGACATGTTTGCTTATCATGGTCGCCGACAGGTTGAAGTGGTTTGCGGCGCTGCGAAAGCTACCTTGTTCCACCACATAGACGAAGACTTTCATGCTGGTTAACTTATCCATTGAACACTCTTGGTTGATAAACAATAAACAAAAGGTGAGTTTATCAATTATTAGGGGTTAATTATATTAATGGCAAACCGATAATTAACTAAAATAAGAGTGTGCAATGCCTCAAACGAATGAAACTATCTTTGTTACTGCCGAACTTAAGATCAAAACCAACATAGAACGAGCAGCTGCGCTCGAAGCTATCGAACAGTTTTGTTTAGACATGCAAAGCGAACCGGGCTGCCTACAAGCAATTGCAACCTATGATCAAAGCCAAAGCGATCGTGTGATCTTGCTTGAGCAATACGTAAACCGCGAGGCGATCAATCAGCACTTTGTGATGCCTCATACCCAAGCGTTTATTGAGCGTGATATTACCGAGTTGGTTCAAGCATTCGAAACGCAACGTGGGCCTATCAAAGCACAAGAGCAGGAGATCTAAGACATGAAATGGGGAATCCTAGGAACCAGCTTTATCTCAGGCGTAATGGCGGATGCGATTAAAGGCGATGCTCAAAGTGAGCTGTATGCTGTTGCTGGACGCACAGAGAAAACACTCAATGAGTTTGCTGCCCAATACCAGCCAACACGAACCTTCAACAACTATGAAGCCTTGATTGAAGATGAGTCGGTCGACATTATCTACATTGCTCTACCAAACCACGTTCATCATGAGTATGTGATTAAAGCGGCTCAAAAAGGCAAAGCGATCTTGTGTGAGAAGTCTTTGTCGGTAGATATGGAAAAAACCGAGCAAGCTTTACTAGCCGTGAAAGAAGCGGGCGTATTCTTTGCTGAAGGTTTGATGTATTTAAACCATCCACTTATCACCAAGCTTCATCAAGAACTGGCAACTGGTGAGATTGGCGAAGTGCGTTCAATTCAAGGTTCCTACGTTGCGGCGATTGATCAGTTCGTGAATCCTGCGAGCACAGGCGCGCTATACAACCTTGGCTGTTACCCAATGTCGCTGATTCACTCTGTTGCGCAGCAGCAATTTGGTGAGAGCGTGTTCGATGACGTGCAGATCTCAGCAATCGGTCGACGAGGCGAAGATGGCAATATCTGTGAATCGTCGGCGATGATGCATTTCAACGACCGTTTTACCGCACAAATCCACACTGCTGAAGACCACGGTTTAAAGCATGGTTTTACGATCCTAGGCAGCAAAGGCTGTATCACGCTAGATATTAATCCATGGCTACCGACGGCAGAAAACACGTTTACGGTAGAGATCTATGAAACGTCGACACGTGAAGTGAAAGTCGAAGCGCAAGGTGATGGTTTCCATTATCAAGTGCGCAATATCCGCCAAGCGGTTGAGCAAGGTGATACACAACTTGCTGCGCCAATGGCAACCCACCAAGACTCTCGCGTAATCATGAAGTTATTAACTGATTGGGAACAAGCGGCGAGCTAATGTTTTAGTAAATTCTATACTCGTCTCATGTTTGATCGCCTCGTAAGCTATCAAACATGAGGCGTTTCCTCTATATCTTCCAGTCGACTCTCCCCAATAAATACTTTGCATTTGAAACCGCCACAGTGTCCAATATCAGGTAGTACGAAACTGACCGAAAAACCTTATTTTTTAAGGTGTTAAATAGGACCTTTGCCGCATGCGTAAATCAGATAAGAAAATCGAGAATCAAATCAGAGACGTGTTAACTGACGTTTGTGAAGACACGCTGAAAGGCTTCGATGGTTTTTTGTGGGTGACTCACTCGGTCAACTTTTCCTCTTTTCCGCAAAGTTTGAAAATTGTCTGTGTATTCGATACCAATCAGGATAGAACGAACTTCTTAAGTGGCGAAGGTCAACAGAGTGTCTCAGGGGCTATTCAACAAGCGTTCAATCAAGTTGGAATTCAACTGAAGAATATCGATAAGCATGTTAGCTACGATACGCAAGAAAATTGCGATCGCGACCATCAAGGGAAGTGGAACAAGAGGCTTTAAGGAGCGTTGTCATCGTTCTTGTTTAGACAGCCTATCCAAATTGAGTTTCAATAGTGTGGCGCTCAAACTGAGATTCGATACAGCAAATCCAAGTCCTATTCTGAGTTCTAGGCTCTGATAACTTCTCATCTTCCAAACCGTATTATTCTCATTTTGAGAAAGTCTGAGCTGATTTCTCGTTAGCCGGAGATACTTGGTTTCCAAATAAAATTAAAATCACAAAAACTTATATTTTCCTTAATGCATTGATTTTGAATCGGCATTTGCTCGTTTTACTTGCCACCGATGAAACAAGACAGACGAGCACTTGAACAATAGAGCCATGTAGTCGATACTTTTTTCGTATTTTGATTCCTAAATTGACACGTAAGTTGGCTGACTTTTCGTTTTGTGATTTAAGGCATGACAGTATCGATTAGGAAATTTGAATCATGAAAACCTACATTTCTGGGCTGCTCGCACTCATACCGTCATGTTTAATCGCTGGTTACGCTTTTGCTGTTGGTACAGCGGTTGTGCTGCCAGGGCAACATGAAGTTGGTGTTGATCTTTTGGGCTCCCCACTATCTACGAATGCCGTCATTGATTGGGAAATTTCCAACAGTGATATTGTGTTCGGAGCTTATGCCGACAAAGCCGACAATGAGCGGGCCACGACAATTGGTTATATGTACAACCAAGTCATGGCGATGAACTCGGGTTGGTTGGAGAACGATCTCCGTAACCAAGCTGAGTTAGAAGGCCTCAATTTCGAAGACTATTTCCTGCACTTTTCTGAAGATACTGTCATTGCCGAAGTTGATAAAACTCATGGCGAAAAGACCCTTTTAAACCGAAAACCTATGATCTTGGGTTATACAGCCAGTGAAGACCATGCTGGTTTTTGGTTGTATCAAGAGCCTCCGTGGGATGCCGATGTGTTTGAGAATTTCGAACAGGGTGGGGCTTTGTATGTCTATCATGCTGAACAGTTCGAACGGCTGACCTTTAAGTTCTCACAGTTTGCTGGCAGCGGTGAATTTTGGATTGAATACCCAACTGCTATTGATTCTCAGGGTAGGGTTTCACAATGGGAAAGGCTTGATGTAAAGAAAGACAAAACGCTCAATATGACCAAAAACCAATCGGTGATCTGGAACCTTCCGGATAACTGGTTAAGAGCTACAACTCATGATGGGAGCGGTGCGAGTTATGGCGGCGGCCAGTATTTTGGTTCAACCTTTTTGAGAGATGGTGGGCGCTTATACGTTGTGAGAGTTCGTTGGCAAAGTGAGAATGCCGACGACAGGCCGCGTTTAAAAGAAGTAAAACTCAAAAACAGTTTTCCAACCGTCAAGTTAACCGATGCTCCGACTTCAACCCCGGACGGCAATGCTATCAGCCAATGGCGAAAAATCCGTGGTTTTGATGTGTCTGCAGACCTAGATGGTGATAACTACTTGTCGCCAAGCGAGTATCGAAATCGAACCAATAAGAACGCGACAGCACGTTTTCGTTGGGAATCAAGAGTGGTGCCATTTGGTCGAATGTGGAGCGCTAACTCATCTTGGTCGCTAACGAACGTCGCAAACGCGGATTATCTATCTGCTATTCATCGCTACTACAAGCAAAGCTGGGCAAGACAAGGTTTGAATGGTGCGTACAACGACGACACAAATAAACTCATTGGCTCGAACCAGTTCTATGTTCACTCTGGCGGGCATGTTCAAGAGTTAGGAGCTGTTGCGGGTTCGAATCAAGCGGATGATCTCTACAAGCAACAATTTTCAGCGTTTCTCAAAAATCTTTCTGCTTTAGAAAGTGATGCGTCGATTGGGTTGAATATCGGAACCGCGAACTTACTGGGTCGAAATGGACAGTCTCATCTTAGCGAGGCGGGCTCTCTGTATTTACGCGAGCACTACATTTTTCCGTCTACTGGGTTTAGTGGTTACTCGGGGATCTCAAAATTCTGGGATAATTCTGCGCTCGCCTACAATGGGCAAAGTGTTATTTTTCAGGCGACAACGCGTTATGGGCGAGTTCAGTATCTTGGAAATAGTGAAGATAATTGGAAGCAAGACCAATACTCGACCCTAGCGATCTACCACCTCAATCGACACGCTCAACATAGCTACTTTAATCAGTGGAACAATGGTTACGTCTATGGAAGTGGCAATACGACGGCTGACACTTTCTGGCAAAGTGGTGTCCCTAAAAACATCGCCTACCAACCCAGTTCGTTATTGGCCGTTGACTTGGGAGAGCCGAGTCATCAAATCCCACATGGCTTTGCGCCGATTCCTTTGATGCTTTCGACAACGACACCTCAGCCTGCTGACTACACCATCGTTGGCGATTCCTCGATGAACGAAATGGTGCATGCTGATCTGCCCAATGGTATCACTCACGTTCTACCGACGTTCACGTACTTTATGTATCAATCTGAAAATCAGGTGGTTGCTGGTGGCCCTGAGGACATGGTGTTAGCGAGAGAGTTCAGCAATGGTCGTGTGTTGTATCGCACGGATTTCCACGGTAAGAATCCGAGCTTTTATGACGCGGCAAAACTCACCATCGCGCTGGATGTTCCAATGAAACCTGTTGATGCTAACGGTAACGTTGGTGATTATGTGAGTGAAATAGAAATTGGCGGTTATGAAGGGCTGTTCTTACTTTATTAGAACTAATGCGAGTGAGCACTCTCGAACCAGAGCAGACTAGAGCTTAGGTTCGGGATATGAGCTTATTCTTTTTACACTGCTTAAATTCTTTGGCGATCCACGATTGCTCGTTTAAACCATTGTCGATTAGAGCAAAAAGGTAGCCATCGACTTTGCCTGAAGCCGCAGGATATTCTTGAAAAGCGTGCTTAGGGTAGCCGGGGTAATCCATCTCGTATTGAGCGTCTAACTGCTTACCGAGTTGACGCCATTTTACGAATACCTTAGAAGAAGATGTCTCAACCTTATATTGGCCCAAAATGCGTTGGTGATGGGTTAACGCCACTTTAGCGCAGTGGTTGGTCTGTACGACTTTTTGTATCAATTCAACTTGTTCTTCACTCATGGTTTTCGCCAGTACATTCTCTTGTTCGATGCGCGCCATTCGTTCACCAAACGTTTCAGCATGGGTGGAAAACACAAAAGTAAGCGGTAAAGCCAATACCAAAAGACGCTTGTAGAACATAACCTAACTCTTTGAATGGATTCATGACTATTATGCCGTTGAGTAACAATATTATTAACGAATAAACACGCTTAATTGTAAGAATTATTTTTATCGAGTGGATAAATAGATGATTTTGGAGTTGTGGTATTCAGGCTCTGAATGTTTGGTTATTTTACGAAGCGACACCGATAACAGAATCAACCCAATATCTAACCATCTTGATTATAAATGTTGGATATCAATCGAGTGGTAGGAAAAACCGATTGCTTTAGCGGCGTTCAACAAAGCTTGTTGAGTCTTGAATACCCTGGGTTGCATTTTTCTGTCGGATTCAAGAAAGCTGTTTACTCCCCACTTATGACTTTTGACCATTAAGTAATAACCATTAGCTCCAGGGGACACGACACCAATTGCTGCTTTCAGGTCGCCACGACTGAAATGTTTTTTGAACTCACGTAATACCATATCAACATCCTTATTCGATGATAAAAAAAGGGAGCGCATTGCTCCCTAGTTAGTGCTTTTCTTAATGTTTACAAGAATGCGCGGTATGGCAGTTCTGGGTCATTTGTGAAGATGTCTGCAAAGCCACGGAAGTGCTGGTAGTGCATGCGGCCTTTATCTGTTGGGTATGTGTATTTACCACCAACTTGCCAGAAGAAAGGTGCGAAGCCGTATTGAAGACGTTCTTTCTTCATGTTCCACAGCATTTCGATTTCACGCGGGTCATTTTGGAAGTTAGCCCAAATGTCGTGGTGGAACGGAACAACTACTTCACAGTTCAAAGACTCAGCAGCACGAAGAATGTCTGAAGATGTCATTTTGTCTGTTACGCCACGTGGGTTCTCACCGTAAGAAAGCAGTGCAACGTCGATCTTGTGGTCATTACCGTGTTTAGCATAGTAGTTTGAGTAGTGAGAATCACCAGAGTGGTAAACTGAACCGCCTGTTGTTTCTACTAGGTAGTTCACTGCACGGTCGTCCATTCCGTCTAGAATTTCTTTGTCTAGGGAAGATGTTCCTTCAGGAAGTGTCACTAGAGCTGTACGGTCGAATGCGTCAAGAACCTTGATGTTCACGTCTTTGATTTTGATCTCGTCGCCAACTTTAGCAATAACACAACGATCTTCTGGCACACCCCATTTCATCCATAAATCAACACACGCTTTAGGGCCAATGAATTTAACGTGGTCGCCGCAGTTTTGTAGAACTGCCGCTGCAACGTTGATATCAATGTGGTCGCCGTGGTCATGAGATGCCATAACTGCATCGATCTCTTTGATAGCGAAAGGGTCCAATGGGAAGATCGCGGTACGTAGGTTTGGTTGAAGTGCTTCCACACCGCCCATACGCATCATTTGGTGCTGGTTTTTCATTTTTTGAACGGCTTGTGTTTTTTTACCAGTACCACACCAGAAGTCCATTGATAGGTTTGCACCTTCTTCTGATTTTAGCCAAATACCTGTACAACCCAGCCACCACATAGAAAACGTACCCGGTTGCACAACTGTTTGTTCAATCTCTTCATTTAACCATGTGCCCCACTCAGGGAATGTATTTAGGATCCAAGACTCGCGAGTGATTTCGTTTACATTGCTCATGATAATACCTTTTATTTCAATAATTTGATTAATTTTGGATGTAGGGAGCCGAGCGCCTTAATTTGGATTAAGGCACTGAGCTAAATTTATTATTATTGGTGGGCTAGTTAGCCCTGCGATTTAAACTAGGATGACTTGCGTCCCTTGAGCTTCAATCAGTTTTACGACTTCGGGATTGGCGTCTTTACCGGTGATGACGATGTCTATTTGCTTGGTGCTGCAAAAGAGCATTCCGGTACGTTGTCCAACTTTTGAGCTATCGACCACGACGACAAGCTTATCGACCTGTTCGAGCATTTGTTGTTCGGCTACGGCCGTTAACATGTCGGCTTTGTACAGCCCGGCATCGGTTAAGCCTTTACCTGAGGTGAACATCCAGTTTCCCGCATAGCCGCCTAATGAATTAGGGGCAGGGTTTAGAAAGATGTTCTGCGCTTTGTTGTATTGACCACCAATGATGATGACATCGTCATGATCTTCGTTGATCAAGTAGCTTGCGAGTGGAAAGTAGTTCGTTACGATCTGAACATCTTCCCCACATAACTGTTGTCCAAGTAGGAACGCAGTAGAACCACAGTTGATAACGACTGTATCGCCAGCCTCGCAAAGTCCAGCTGCTGCTTGTGCAATCTCTGATTTCTCTTCATAGAACTCAGTGCTGTTGATATTCAGTGGTGACCACTTTCTCTTCTGAGTTTCTACTCGTTCCGCACCATTTCGAATTTTTCTAAGTCGGCCAACTTCATCTAACTTAGCGATATCGCGCCTAGCAGTAGCAGGAGAAACGCTAAATTTATCAATAATATGAGAGACGTTGATTGTCTGCATATCTTCTAACAGCGACAAGATGCCGTTATGTCTTTGTACTTCATTCATATTTATCACTCTTTTTGTCGTTGTGACAATTTAATGATTACTTTTGATTTGTTTTGATTCTAATAATCACCATCATGATTGTCAAACCACATCGCTATAAAAACCAGACATTAATCACAATGTTTTATAAGTTGTTGATTTTATTGTATTTATAATTTTTACGTGTGATCTAAAGCTCAATTAAGCACATTCTGGGTATGGTTAATTGATATAAATCAAAGTAATCACAAGTGAGCATTGAATGATTACTTTTGATTGGTAAAGTCTAGTTCGTGAGCAAAACTAGAATCATCACATCCTACAAATCATTAAAATTAAAAATCAATCAGGGGTAAAGATATGGAATTCTTATACGATATTTTCTATATTTTTTACAGTCAGGTAATGACCAAAGCACCGTTGCTACTCGGTCTTGTTACTTGTCTCGGCTACATCCTTCTAAAACGTGACGCAACAACTGTTATCTCCGGCTCTATTAAAACCATCGTTGGTTTCATGATAGTGCAGGTAGGTGCAGGAACATTGGTAGCGGGTTTTAAACCGGTTATTGAAAAAATGAGTGAAATACATGGATTAACGGGATCGGTAATTGACCCGTACACCTCCATGATGTCCACCATGGAAGCCATGGGCGACAACTACTCTTGGGTTGGGTATGCAGTATTACTGGCTCTTGGGCTAAACATTCTACTTGTTGCCTTCCGACGTATTACGGGTATCAGAACCATCATGCTGACTGGGCATATCATGTTCCAGCAAGCTGGCCTCATTGCTGTTTTCTACTTCGTGCTTGGTGCAGGTATGTGGGAAACCATTATTTATTCAGCAATATTGATGGCGTTGTACTGGGGTATCTCCTCAAACATCATGTTCAAGCCGACTCAAGAAGTCACTGGTGGTGCGGGTTTCTCGATTGGTCACCAACAACAGTTTGCTTCATGGGTAGCCACCAAGGTTGCACCGAAGCTTGGCGACAAGAACGACAGTGTTGACCACATCAAACTGCCTAAGTGGTTACACATTTTCCACGACAGTATCGCTGCAACAACGTTAGTAATGACTGGCTTCTTCGGCATTATTCTTCTTTCGTTCGGTCTTGATAACCTTCAGGACATGGCAGGTAAAACGCACTGGTTTATCTACATTTTTGAAACTGGTTTGAAATTCGCTGTTGCCATTCAAGTCATCGTTACTGGTGTTCGCATGTTCGTTGCGGAACTGTCCGAGGCATTTAACGGTATTTCTCAACGCCTTATTCCTAACGCTGTTTTAGCAATCGATTGTGCTGCTATTTACGCCTACTCTCCTAACGCAATGGTATTTGGTTTCATGTGGGGCGCAGTGGGTCAATTCACCGCTGTTCTTGCAATGCTAGCGTTTGACGCACCAATCATGATCATTCCTGGCTTTATCCCAATGTTCTTCTCGAACGCCACTATCGGTGTGTTTGCTAACCACTTTGGTGGCTGGAAAGCGGTGATGAAGATCTGTTTCGTGATGGGCATCATCGAAGTGGTTGGCTCTGCGTGGGCAATCCATATCTTCGCTCAATCAGGTACTGAGTTTAATGGCTGGATGGGCATGGCTGACTGGGCTCTGGTATTCCCACCAATCATGCAAGGTATCTCAAGCTCTAGCATGTTCTTCTTTGTGATTTTGGCTTTGGCTGGCATCTACATGTACTTCGCTTCTAAGCAACTACGAGCTGAAGAAGACGCAGAAGCTGCTGCTGAAACAATGACCGCAGTAACGCCTGAAGGTATTGAGGTTGAAGTCGCGGTTCCACAACAATCGACAGCAACCGCTGAAGCACCATCTGTTTCAACAACGGCAGCTTCTACAACATCAGAAACTCGAATCTCACCAGCCGCTGACCAGAAACCGGTTCGTGTCTTAGTGTGCTGTGGCTCAGGACAAGGTTCTTCAATGATGTGCTCTAAGAAAATCAAAGAGTATTTGGACAAGAAAGGCATCCCAAGCTCGACCTTTAACAGCGCCATCACTGATTACAAATCACACCTTGGTTCATTCGACATCATCGTTACTTCGGTTGCTCTTGCAGCGAAGATCACGGGTCTGCCGGAAGGTAAGCAACAGTTAGCGGTTAAGAACATGATTATGGTGAAAACTTTCGGCGACGAACTTGTTTCCATCATCGAGAACAACTTCCATAAATAATTAAAAACGGCTCAGTGGTGTCGCACTGCTGAGCCAATAAAAACAATTATATAAGTGAGCAATAACATGAACTTAAAAGAATCTCTTATCAAGAATAACTCTATCCTACTGAACGCAAAAGCAGCTGACTGGAAAGCGGCGATCAAGCTTGGGACTGATGCATTGGTGAAAGCGGGTATTGCAGAAGAGCGTTACTACGACGCGATTACCAAAGCGATTGGTGAAGAAGGCCCTTATATCTGTATTCACGATGCGTTCGCACTGCCACATTGCCGCCCTGAAGACGGTGTTATTCGTACTGGGTTTGCGCTAACCGTGCTTGAAACGCCAATTACGTTTGAAGGTGTTGATGAGCCTGTAGATGTGCTGATAACACTAGCGGGTAAGGACTCAGAAGAGCACATCGAAGGCACCATGCAAGTGGCGAACTTGATTGAATTCGATGAAGACTTCTCAAAACTTCGCGCGTGCAAAAGCCCAGAAGAAGTGGCGCGTTTAATTGATGCTGCATTGCTTCAAGCGGAAGCGGCGTAAGGAGGCAACGATGTCTAAATATAGCCAATTGAAACAACGTGTTTTAGAAGCCAATTTGCAACTTCCGAAATACGGTTTGGTGACATTTACTTGGGGTAATGTCTCTGAGTTTGACCGTGTTAACGGAGTGATAGCGATTAAACCATCAGGTGTCGAATACAGTGATATGACGGCTGAAGACATGGTGGTCGTCGATCTCGAAGGCAAGGTTGTTGAAGGGAAACTCAATCCTTCAAGCGATACCGCAACGCACTTAGAGCTCTATAAAGCTTTCCCTGAAGTGAGTGGCATTGTTCACACGCATTCACGCAGTGCCACCATTTGGGCACAAGCGGGTATCGACATCCCAGCCTTAGGCACCACTCACGCTGATTATTTCTACGGTGACATCCCATGTACACGTCGATTGTCTCACTCTGAAATTTCTGAAGAGTACGAGAAAAATACTGGCTTGGTGATTATTGAAGAGTTCAAGCAACGTCGAATCGATCCAATGGCCGTTCCAAGTGTGATTGTTGCAGGACATGCGCCGTTCTCTTGGGGCAAAGATGCCAACGACGCCGTTCATAACGCGGTGGTATTAGAAGAAGTGTCGGCAATGGCGTTGGCAACGCGCACCTTGAATAGCGGCATCAAAATTCAGCCAGAACTATCCGACAAACACTACTCACGTAAGCACGGTGAAAATGCTTATTACGGCCAACAGTAAATCGGATTTCGTTTAAGTAAGTCGTTTCTATTCGAAGTAGCTTCAATATTGATTAGGCCCGACTTCAGGGAATAAGTAGAGGACTCTATGTATAAAGTGCTGGCGTTAGATCTCGATGGAACCGTGTTAAAGGATGATCACACGATTCATCCAGAAGTAAAAAAGGCGATTCAAGAAGCCAAACAAAGTTGTCACGTCATGATTGTTACTGGCCGACACCACACAGCAGCACGACCTTACTATTACGAATTGGGGCTAGATACTCCAATCATCTGCTGTAACGGCACTTATGTTTATGACTATCAAACTGAAACGGTATTGACTCAAAACGCCATAGAGAAAGATAAAGCACTTACTTTCATTAACATGGCTGACGAGTTTCAGCTCAAGATGGTGATGTATATAACTCATGCCATGACGTACTCACAGTACAACCCATTTGCCTACATGTTGGCATTGGAAAGCTGGGCTGAAACGGCACCAGAGCAACATCGCCCACAAATTTACCAAGTGGAATCATTCATAGAAACAGCTCAACAAGCTGAACACGTTTGGAAGTTTGTGGTAGAGGGGAGCCAAGATTCCGTCGACCGTTTAATGCAACACCCATGGATAGGAGAGAACTTCAACGGTGAGCGTTCTTGGTCAAACCGAATCGACTTTGCTGCAAAAGGTAACAGTAAGGGCCTACGCCTTGCTGAATACATCGCAGAACTCGGTTATCACGCCGATGACGTCATTGCCGTCGGTGATAACCACAACGACATATCCATGATTAAGTACGCCGGATTCGGTATAGCGATGCTCAATGCTGATGACATCGTCAAATCACACGTTCAACGCGTGTGCTCAACAGATAACAACCATGATGGCTTAGCCCGTCTAATACGTGAACAAATTAAAGGATAACAACATGACTAAACCAATGATTCAGATCGCCCTAGACCAAACAAATCTTCCTGCCGCAATTGAAGTGGCAAACAACGTTGAAAGCTTTGTTGATGTGATTGAAGTGGGCACTATTTTGGCTTTTGCTGAAGGGATGACAGCGGTTTCTACCCTTCGTAAAAACCACCCAGACCATATCCTTGTGTGCGATATGAAAACCACCGATGGCGGCGCAATTTTGGCTCGAATGGCATTCGAAGCGGGTGCTGATTGGATAACCGTTTCTGCGGCTGCACACATCGCAACCATTGGTGCGTGTAAGAAAGTCGCTGACGAATTTAACGGTGAAATACAAATCGAAATTTACGGCAATTGGACAATGGACGATGCTCAATCTTGGGTCGACCTAGGTATCTCTCAAGCTATCTATCACCGTTCTCGTGACGCTGAATTAGCTGGTGTGGGCTGGACTGAAGAAGATCTTGTGAAGATGCGTGCATTGTCTGAAATGGGCATCGAGCTTTCTATCACAGGTGGCATCGTGCCTGAAGACCTTTACCTATTTGAAGGCATTAAAGCGAAAACCTTTATTGCAGGTCGCGCACTTGCGGGTGAAAAAGGTAAAGAAACAGCAGAAGCACTAAAAGCTCAGATCGACCGTTACTGGAATTAGGAGGCGTTATGTACCAAAACTTATTACGCCACCGAGTAGGGCTTTATGAGAAGGCCCTACCTAACGAACTCAGCTGGGAAGACAAACTGGCAACAACCAAAGAGCTCGGCTTTGATTTTCTTGAGATATCGGTAGATGAATCAGACGAGCGCCGTAGCCGTTTGGATTGGAATGACGATGAAGTGTATGTCTTACGTCGCCTGTGTGAAAAGCATGGTGTAGCGCTGCAATCCATGTGTTTAAGCGCGCATCGCAAGTTCCCATTTGGATCTGCAGATCCGGTGATTCGTGAACAAGCGGCTATCCATATGGAAAAAGCGATCTCACTCGCTTACAAATTGGGTATTCGTACCATCCAATTGGCTGGGTATGACGTTTACTACGAGCCTGCGGATAAGGTGACTCACCAGAGGTTCATTGAAGGCATGAAGCTTTCTGCGCAGTTGGCGGAAAGGTCGGGCGTTATGCTCGCTGTGGAGATCATGGATACCGATTACTTGAACTCTTTGAGCAAGTTTGAAGTGCTGAGTCGTGAAGTCAATTCACCGTATTTCACGGCGTATCCAGATGTGGGTAATATCTCCGGTTGGAATTACGACATAGTGACGGAACTAAAGTTGAGCAAGCCTCATATCACTCAGATCCACCTCAAAGACACTTATAAAGTGACTGACGAATACAAAGGTCAATTTCGAGACTTAGTGATTGGTGATGGTGAAGTCGACTTTAATGCCATTTTTGAAACATTGAAAGAAACGGAGTGTGTCGTACCACTCGTGATTGAGATGTGGGCTCAAGATGAGCGTTGGAAAGAGAATATTCTGACGGCACAAAAGCGTTTGAACGAGGTATGTGTGCAAACGGGTGTTCCGATGTTGTTTGACCACTAGCTCTACTTAGAATGATTAACCCGTTTCTCTTTGCGTTCTCAATGCTCCTAACGAAAAGAGAAAATGCAGCATATTGCCCCCCAATATGCTGCATTTTTATATCAACATGTCGCTCTAAACTGTTGAAGCTGAGGTTATGTCAATTTCGAAATAGTGGCTGTTCTTAAACAGCAATAGTCACATGATCACGGCCTACTTCAGCCATCTTAATTAGGTAGTCCGTATGGTATTTCTTCTTGATGACGATTTGGCTACCGATTTCAGCAACAATCTTCACGACCTCTAACGCATCAGAAGGATGCAATGAAGAATCTTTTGAAATTTCGATATTAACGCCCAAATTTGCCAGTTTCATAATGTCGCTAGAGTGCATGATAATATCCAATATATTTTATTATGGTGGACTATATCATCATCGATTAATTCAACGCCACTCTGCTAAGCCCAAAGTTTTGAACGATGCCCTCAAACTATGATTTCAATATGCAAGTAGTGAAATTTGATCGCAAACTGATACCATGGTCTTTCTTATGGGATTATGCCAACTTTGGCGGGGATGTTGTTGTTCAGTCTCGTGTGAAGAAATGAACAGTCAACTTGATAGGTTTTATCTATAACAAAGATAAATAGAAACGATTATGTTTATTTTTAATGCCGACCTATTCTTTATCCACACTAATTCAATGGTTTAAATGCTGGGTCTACTTAAATTTACGGTGTCACAACGATTGTGCACATTTACCCTCTAAGGAATCGATCATGAGTAAAAAACTAACTACAGCAGCAGGTTGTCCTGTCGCTCATAACCAGAATGTTCAAACGGCGGGCAAACGTGGTCCACAACTTCTTCAAGACGTTTGGTTTTTGGAGAAATTGGCCCATTTTGATCGTGAAGTGATTCCAGAGCGTCGTATGCACGCGAAAGGCTCAGGTGCTTACGGCACATTTACCGTTACACACGACATCACAAAATACACCAAGGCAAAATTGTTCTCTGAAATAGGTAAAAAAACCGACTTGTTTGCACGTTTCACAACAGTTGCGGGTGAGCGCGGTGCTGCCGATGCTGAACGTGATATTCGTGGCTTTGCATTGAAGTTTTATACTGAAGAAGGCAACTGGGATATGGTGGGTAACAACACGCCAGTATTCTTCCTTCGTGATCCTCTTAAGTTCCCAGACTTAAACCACGCCGTGAAACGTGACCCTCGCACTAACATGCGCAGCGCGAAGAACAACTGGGATTTCTGGACTTCTTTACCTGAAGCACTTCACCAAATTACTATCGTGATGAGTGATCGCGGTATCCCTGCGACTTACCGCCACATGCATGGTTTCGGCAGTCACACGTTCAGCTTCATCAATGCTGACAACGAACGTTTCTGGGTTAAATTCCACTTCAAATCTCAGCAAGGTATTAAGAACTTGTCTGACGAAGAAGCGGCACAAGTGATCGGTGATGATCGCGAAAGCCACCAACGTGATTTGCTAGACAGCATCGATAACCAAGATTTCCCGAAATGGACGTTGAAAGTACAAGTGATGCCAGAGGCGGATGCAGCGAAGGTTCCATACAACCCGTTCGATTTGACTAAGATCTGGCCTCATGCAGATTACCCGTTGATCGAAGTGGGTGAGCTAGAGCTTAACCGTAACCCTGAGAACTTCTTCGCTGAAGTTGAGCAGTCTGCATTCAACCCTGCTAACGTGGTTCCGGGTATCAGTTTCTCTCCAGACAGAATGCTGCAAGGTCGTCTGTTTGCTTACGGTGATGCACAACGTTACCGTTTGGGTGTAAACCATCAGCACATTCCAGTGAATGCGCCTCGTTGCCCAGTACACAGCTACCACCGTGATGGCGCGATGCGTGTCGATGGTAACTTCGGTGGCACATTAGGTTATGAGCCAAACAACGAAGGTCAATGGGCTGAGCAACCAGATTTCGCTGAACCAGCACTGAACCTAGATGGCGCAGCAGCACACTGGGATCACCGCGAAGATGAAGATTACTTCTCGCAACCGGGTGACTTGTTCCGCCTAATGACACCAGAGAAGCAAGCGATTCTTTTTGATAACACTGCTCGTAACCTAGGCGGCGTGCCAAAAGAGATTCAATTGCGTCACCTAAGACACTGTTACAAAGCTGACCCTGCATACGGTGAAGGCATTGGTAAACTGCTTGAAATCGATGTGAGCGAATTTAAGTCGTAATCAATCATCTTGATTCGTTAATTGAAAGGCCGTTGAGTGAATCACTCAACGGCCTTTTTTGATCTCGCTGTTTATTAAGCAACCCTAAATCATTGAAAAATTTAATAATCCACATTGATAGTTTTTACCTATCGAATTGATAAATCTATCCCATTATCTTTGTAAGAGTGATGGGATTATTCTACGACTATCAGTTTATAAAGTAGAAGAGTTTGAGATGAATAAGAGCGCATTAATCGTTGAAGGTGGAGCAATGAGAGGCATTTTTGCTGCCGGAGTTTTAGACGCCTTTATGCAAGACGATTTCCGTCCTTATGACTTTGCCATCGGCGTATCTGCAGGTGTGTCGAATCTGGTTGGCTACTTATCTCATGCACCAAAACGCAGTTATGATGTGATCACCACGATGGCGACCGATAAGACCTTCTTTAACCCTGCTCGCTTTGCCAAGGGCGGCAACTTGGTAGACGTTAAATGGTTATGGAACGAATCCAATCAACGTTATCCGCTCGATTGTGGTGAGCTGTTTTCAAGTATCCCACTCATTGCTGCTGTCACAAATGTCGATACGGGCAGTGCAGACTACTACCATATTAAGCCAGAAAACCTTTCTAACGTGGTGGAAGCGACCACCGCTTTACCTATCGCTTACCGCGAAACACCGTGTTTCTCTGGTGGCTGTTATACCGATGGTGGTGTCGCGGATTCGATTCCGGTGCGTGAAGCATACCGTCGTGGTGCGCGAGACATTACGGTGATTCTTTCTCATCCTTTAAGTTACCGAATGAAGCCTCAAAAGCACCAATGGATGCTGAAGAAACTATTAAAGAAATTCCCAAATATTGCTGAGTCGATGGCGGTGCGTGCCGACAACTACAATCAATCTCTGGAGTTCATTCGTAACCCACCCAAAGATGCGACCATTAAAGTGATAGCGCCGCCAGAAGCGTTCGCAGTAAAGCGTTTAACTATGGATCAAAGTACTCTTAATGCAGGTTATGAGATGGGCATTAAAGCGGGTGAAGAGCACCTTGCCATTCGAAAAGGCGTGTATGGTTTAGACACCGAAGATTGTCATTTCTGCGTCTAGGAACGTTTTTAGGATACTGGATAAACGACAAAGCCACGCTGTTCACTTCAGAATAGCGTGGCTTTGTATTTGTAGACCTAGTTTGTTTTTAACTCAGTCTGCTATTAACTCAATTAGCGATTAAACGAGTTCGTT
Source organism: Vibrio sp. 10N.247.311.49 (assembly GCF_041467655.1). Classification (NCBI taxonomy): domain Bacteria; kingdom Pseudomonadati; phylum Pseudomonadota; class Gammaproteobacteria; order Vibrionales; family Vibrionaceae; genus Vibrio; species Vibrio sp. 10N.247.311.49. The sequence goes on along the minus strand of NZ_JBFSVA010000017.1, from coordinate 35,901 downwards.
ACCGCTGGTGTTGCCAGCAAAGAAGGCATCAACACTGGTGAGCGTTGTATTGGCGATGTTGAACAGAGCATCTTTGGTCAAGAAAGCTTGGTGACCTGTGAACAATACATTGTGACAAGCAGATAGGCGACGGAATACGTCATCGACAATCACATCGTTAGATTTGTCTTGGAAGAACAGCTCTTTCTCGTTGTCGTAAACATCAAGACCAAGCGCGCCGATTTTGCTTTGTTTGAGCGCTTCAATCGCTGCGGTTGAATCCAGCAGTTCACCACGGCTGGTGTTGACGATCATCACGCCATCTTTCATCTTCTCAAATGCCGTTGCATCCAATAAGTGGTAGTTCTCTTTACTCATCGGACAGTGCAGAGAAATCACATCAGACTCTTGGTAAAGTTCATCGAGTTCAACGTATTTAGCGCCTAACTCAACAGCTAACGGGTTTGGATATGGGTCATAGCATAGGATATTCATGCCTAAACCCTTCAGAATTCGCATCGTCGCTAGGCCAATCTTACCCGAGCCAATCACACCGACCGTTTTACCGTGGAAGTTAAAGCCAACTAACCCCTCAAGAGAGAAGTTCGCATCACGAGTGCGTTGGTATGCCTTGTGTAGTTTACGGTTCAAACACATCATCATGCCAACCGTGTGTTCTGCTACCGATTCTGGTGAGTAAGCCGGAACGCGAACCACTTGCAAGCCAAACTCTTTGGCTGCGTCTAGGTCGACCTTGTCAAAGCCCGCACAGCGCATCGCGATTAACTTGGTGCCGCCTTGAGCAAGAATCTCTAACGCGTCTCGCGATAGGTCATCGTTTACAAACGCACAAACCACTTCGTTGTCGTGCGCCATTTTTGCTGTTGTTGTGGTGAGTCGAAAATCGTGAAAATGAAACTCAGCGTTGAGTTCGCCTTTTGCCAGTTCGAATGATTTTTCGTCGTATGATTTTGAGCTAAAAAAAGCAATGTTGAGCATGGCTTCCTCTCTTACCTAAAATATAAATAACCCACTAATTCATTCTCTGAAACGGGATTAAAACTAATAACTCTATTCAGTGTGCTAGAGTTTTTTTCTCTTGTCTATCACCATTAGTCATTGTAATTGCTATGGTTATTTGATCTTTTGTCTTCACTTATTGAACATTAAAAATCACATTACGAGGTTGCTTGCTTATAAGTTCATCAATATTGAATGAATATTACTTTCGGGTGTGGAACGTTGAATTTTCCAGTGTGACGGAATACGTAAATGACTCATATAAAACCTCTTCTCTAACTGTTCTTTGAAAGTTGTGCTTCTGTCTAACGAGTGGCGGTTGTTATTTACCAGTAGTTCTCACTGCTGAATTGACCGGGTTTTCTGCGTAAGTGCTTTTCGAAACCTAAGCTAGTTAGCGCTTCGCTTGTGTCACGAACCATTTGCGGATTGCCGCAAAGGTAGAAAAAACTGCGGGTTTGATTGAAAGCGACAGACGCGGCTTGCTCGAGGTCGCCTCCAAGTAACAAATTTGGGATTCGTCCGCGCAAAGTTCCGGTAACTGATTCTCTAGAAATAATTGGCACATATTTAAGTCTCCCTTGAAAGTGATTAACGAGTTGAGTGATACGATCTCGATAAGTCAGGTCTTGCTCTGTTCTTACAGCATGCACTAGAACCAGATTCTTGAATGAAGAGGTTTTGTCTGAAGCCAACTCATTTTGCTGTATCTGCATGCTCTCAAGTATTGAGATAAATGGGCCTACCGCGGTTCCGGTTGAAAGCATCCATAGATCGTCGGCGATCTCTGGGATCTCATCTAAGGTCATAAAGCCACTTGGGTCTTTGCCGACAAAGATGTCATCGCCCATCTTCAACTCATGAAGTTGAGGTGAAAGCTGACCGTTCTGATCCTTAATAATCAAAAATTCCAGATGTTGATGACCTTGTTCGTGCTCTGGCGCGTTCACCATCGAATAGGCGCGTCTTACGAACTCATCCTCACTGTTAAGTAAGCCAAGTTTCGTGAACTGACCTGCCTGATAAGAAGAGACAGGTGCACTAACCTGGAGTGAGAATAATTGATCTGTCCATTCTGTTTTGTTTAGGACTTTGCCTGTAACTAAACCATGAGGAATATCTGTCATATCATCCACCTTTAAGAAGAGAAGTTATCTCATTAAGGATACTCAACTATTTACACTTTAGAGTTGCATGTACCACGCCAATAATGAGAATGCTTATCAATACTGATTAAAGGTTAATTATTGGGTCGAATGTTGTCAAAAAGACAATATACTATTTGAGTCCAAATGACTCGTGCATGTGTTTTGGTTTCGTTTTAATAGACTTTAGCTGGTTGAACATCGTTAACATAGGTTGAGTGGTTTGACCCCTAGGATATTCAATCAATTACTGAAGAGAATAATTTATAGATGCGTATAATGGCGGCTTTCGTTCTCAATATAACTGTGTTTTATGCTTGATAATCTTCGTATGGCCTTGAACGTATTGTTCGTGACTATCAATACCGCAATGACTGCGTTTACCGTGAGCTTCTTTGGCCTCATCAAACTGATTCTTCCAATCTCTATTGTTCAAAAGTCATGTACTCGTTTAGCAAATTTCACGTTTTGGTGTTGGGCTTCGCTTAACCTTTGGATGTTGAATGTGAATAACGATATCGAGTGGCAAGTCGAAGGAGGGGAAGATATCTCGACCAAGCAGTGGTACCTGATGATGTCGAATCACCTGAGCTGGGCGGATATCGTGATCTTGTCTTCAATCTTGAAAGACAAGATGCCGATGACTAAGTTCTTCCTCAAGCACGAACTGTTGTATGTTCCCTTTGTTGGATTGGCCTGCTGGGGCTTAGATATGCCATTCATGAGACGCCACTCTCGTGAGTTCCTATTACGCAACCCAGAACGCCGTAATGATGATTTTAATGCAATCAATAAAGCGTGTACTAAGTTCAAATTAGCACCGACAACATTGGTTAATTTTGTTGAAGGGACTCGTGCAAACCACGAGAAACTGGCGTCAGCAAAGACCCCTTATCGCCACTTATTGAAGCCGAAAACTGGGGGCGTGGCATTTGCTTTATCTGCAATGGGCCCAATTTTGGATGGCATCGTGGATGTGACCTTAGCTTACCCTGAAAACCAAACCTCTCCGTTTGAAGATATGCTGAAGGGCAAAATGACTAAGGTCGTTGTGCGTATTAAATTGCATCCAATGGATGAGAACGTGAACGGTAATTACTTTGAAGATAAGGCTTTTAAACGTCGCTTCCACAATTGGTTGAACAGCACGTGGAAAGAGAAAGACGTCTACCTTGATACGGTTTATGGGGTTGATAAGCCTTCTGAGGTAGAGACAGTTGACGAGCCTGATGTGGCTTATAAGAAACAAGAACAGTAAGCTAAAACTGAATCGATAGCATTAATAAAGCCGATAGCTCATTGAACTATCGGCTTTTTTATTAATTTGACTTTCTTAATATTCAAACCATTAAGTTAGTACTTACTATGGCTTAACCGCCTGGTAAGCATCAATAATATGCTTTACTTGGCTAGGTTTGCCTTGCTTCTCTTGTCCTTGATGGATACGTAAGTAGTGCTGCAATGTTTTGGCTTTGTATTGCTGTGATACCTTCACTTGTTCATCACAACTTGGTGTCCAGATCTTGTCACCGACGTTTGATATCTCGCTAACGGTTTGGCTCTTTTCTGAATCACCGCGACTATTACTCACCAATAAAATCTCGTAGTAACGACGGTTCTCTTCAATCAACACTTCATCAATAAGACCAAAATGGATCGCCTTTAAATGGCTTCTCAACTCGAATTGCTGATGCACCGGACAAAGCAAGAAATCGATCGCTTTGTCTGGGTGTTGACGATGAATATCATCGACGAGCTTTTGAGTAAGATCGCCACCGACGCCCGCAATAATCACCAGGTGTTTGCCAGTATGTTTCTCAAGCGGGATAGCGGCGACATCCATACAGTAGACTTGCCATTGGCTAGTCACTTTCTGTTCTGCTATTGCACCTTGCGGAAAGTAACGCGTAAGTTTGCTTTCCAAATCGCTCATAAGAGACGGGACAATATCGACAAAGTGAAGCTGAGGTGCTTTGTTATCCGACAACAGTTGAACACCCAAGAAGCCGTGATCACAACAACAGTCCCAAATATGTTGGTAGTCATTGCTGACAAGGGAATGGAGAGTTTGCAGTCGGTTACTTAGCTTCATAAGGCTCGTGTCGTTAGAAAAGGGGTATTGTCGTGTTGAACGCGCATTGTAATGACTTTCCATAAAAACAAAAGCACCTAGGGTATGAATCCTAGGTGCTTTGTAGTGGCTACAGAAATGTAAGTATAGGTTTACGATGCTTTGGCAACGGCTCTGATATGGCTTTCCACTCGGTTCTTACCAAGTTGTTGCGCGATAAGTTTCGCTTGTTCCGCCAGCGCTAAAGCTGAGTCTGTTTCCCCCTCTATTTGCGAGTATCCCACGCTAACCCCTAGCGATAAGGTGATATCTGGAGTGACGATGGTTTTCTCCGCGATTGCGACTCTGCACTGGTCTAGCTGGAATTTGGCATCTTTCACATCATTGGCTTTGAATAATACTGCGAACTCCTTTCCTCCAACACGAGCCAAGCAAAGTCCCTTTGGCTTGGGGAAGTAACTGCGTATCGATTCTGCAGTCAGCTTGATCATCTTGTCGCCCACCGCTTCACCGTAGGCTCGGTTTACGTGGTCGAAGTTATCGATATCAAGCAGAGCGACATAGGTTTCAGGCTGGTTGGCGTAGTTTTCCAGTGCAATATTAAAGCTACTTTTGTTGTCTAATTGCGTCATCAAGTCCTTGCTACTCAACTGGTGCTGAAGCAGTAAGTTGGACAGTGAGACTTCCGTGTAATCTCTGATCATACGCAGAATACTCTGGCTGATCGGTAAGTTTGCGTTTACGTACAACACTGCGATCAACTGCTTGCGAGAGTGCAAAGGAATACAGTAATGGCGTTGGTGTATTTTGAGTTTACACGCTAATGGGTCTGCGTACTTTCCGCTTCGGTAAGCCATGGTGTCCGGTGTAAATCGTTCGGCAAGGGCTTTGTCACAATGTACCGTTGATTTGTTTCCGTGATAGTCGATGGTACTGAATGCGTGGTTCTCAGGCTGATAGAGACAGAATTGAATGCCTTTTTGGTAGGTGAAACTATCCAGTATGGATTTTAATTCTCGTTTAAAGCTTACAAGGTCATCGACTTTATTCAGTTGTGACAAGGACACGTTCAAACGATAAGCCAAATAGTTTGCGCCAATCCACAATAGAAGCAGTGAACCAAGTACCAAGCCAGTTAGCGTAAATTGGTGTGAGCTGGTTAAGATATCGTGGCGATCGGTGACCGCAATGAACACCCAATTTAAGCTGTTGTCTGCGTCAAATACCGATATTTTGAAGTTATCTTGATAGTAGTATTCATGTTTACCCGCCAATTCACCTTGAGATAGTTGGTGGCTGATCCCTGCATGGAAGCTGATGGATTTAGAACCGATACGCTGTGGATCCGGGTGGAATACCAGTCGCTCTGTTGCTCTGTCAACGACAAATACATAGCCGTGATTAAGCGTTTTTAAATCTCTTAAACCTTGCGTGGTATGCATTAAATCAAACTCAATCCAGGTTTCTTCGTTGAGCTTTTCTGCAGTGTGTTTAACGGCGAAAACCCATCGTCCATCGGCTTTTTGGTAAACGGAAGAGATGTAAAAATCTTCTACAACACCGTCTATTGAATGCCATTGTATTGTGGCGATTTGTTCATTGGAAAGAGGAAGGCCACGAGTGGAGACATAATGTTGGGAGTTAGGTTGGTATCGAACGATATCGGAGAAATTTGGTGTTCTTCTTAGAATATTATCACTCAATTCTCTGAATTTTTTATCACCGATTGGAGCCGTTTTAGGCAAGCCTAGACTGGTTTCTAAAAAATAGAGTTTGCCGAAAACGGCTTCGATATTTGAGCGAATAGTGGAACTAGCGATACGAATATTTGATGATGATTGGTTAGTTGCTGTAGTTTCAACTTTCTCTAGTTGAGCGATAGCTAAATAAAGCATTCCTCCGGTTAGTAAGAGTATGTATGGTTTGAAAAGCCGAATAAGTGTTTTAGGTAAAGCCATGATATCCAAGACGTTATAGATTCATTTTTATAGTACGGCAATACTAAACAGTTTCATCCATCACATCAATGCAAATGATTCCATATAAAAGAATGATTTATGTGATATTCAGCTAATAAAAAAACCAGCTATAAATATAACTGGCCTTTATGGTTTTTTGGCGTTTTATTAAGCTAGCTTAGCTTTTACTTCAATCAAATCAGTGTTATCTGGCGAGTAGTGCAAAATTGCCATCGAAGTCGGCGATAGCAGCATTTCACCTTCTGCATGACCTGGTTTTACATTTCGTAAGTTGGTATCACAAATGGTGACCCAGTTTTGGTCGCGATCAGTCGGTAACGAGAATCGAGCGGGTGCGTTGGTTTGGTTTATCAAATAAATCAATTCGTCACCGTCTTTGCCAATACCTAAGTGCAGCGCAACAGAGCTTAAACGATTCCAATCATCATGCTCCATGAGTGTGCCATCGACACGGCTCCAGAAGATGCGGTTCGAGTTGCGTTTTTCTCCGCTGAACGCCTTAATAAAAGGCACCATATATTGTTGACGTGCAGAGATCATTTCAGCTAACCAAGTCTTGAAATAAGTTTTTCGCTCAGAATCTTCCCAGTTAATCCAGCTAGTTACACTATCTTGACAGTAAGCGTTGTTGTTGCCTTTTTGAGTGTGAGATAACACATCAGCTGTCAGAATATGTGGAATGCCAAAGGCAAACAACAGACTCGCCATGAAGTTACGTTTCTGTTTTTCGCGTGTGGCAACAACCAATAGGTTTTCGGTTTCCCCTTCAACACCGTAGTTATCAGAGCGGTTATCACCGTGTCCATCTCGGTTGTTCTCGCCGTTATCTTCATTGTGCTTGTGTTTGTAAGAGACAAGATCTTGCATTGTGAAGCCGTCGTGATACGTGATGTAGTTTACGGTTAGTCTGTATGGCCAGTGTGCTGCGCTGTAGATATCGCGAGATCCCATTAAGCGCGTCGCAAACTCTTTTAGATAGCCTTGATCACCGCGCCAGAAGCTACGTGTGATATCACGCAGTTTGTCGTTACATTCATTCCAGCCTAGTGGAAAGTTACCTACTTGATAACCGTTAGGGCCAATATCCCACGGTTCTGCAATCAACTTGGTCTCTTTGAGCACAGGATCTTGAGCAACGGCTTTGAAAAAAGCAGCTTCAGGGTTGTAATTATCGCCTTCACGTCCCAGCGTCGCGGCCAAATCAAAACGGAAGCCGTCGACTTTGAATTCACTCACCCAGTAACGAAGCGTATCCATCACTAAGTTGAGTGCGGGCTGGTGGGTGAGATCTACTGTGTTTCCACAACCCGTGAAATTCGCATAATGGCAGCCATGTTTAATGTAGTAGCGGCTATCGAGTGCTTTTAGGTTGAAGGTGGTTCCGCCTTCCCCACCTTCTGCTGTGTGGTTGTACACGACATCTAGAATGACTTCGATGCCATTGCGATGCAGCTCACGAATTGCAGTTTTGAGTTCATTAACAGCGTCTTTTTCTGCGTAGCGAGGGTCTGGCACCATGAACAAATATGGGTTGTAACCCCAATAGTTCACTTTATCCATGTCCAAGAGATGAGGCTCATGCATACATGCGGCAATGGGCAAAAGCTGTAGAGAGTTGATATTTTGCTGTTTGTAGAACGCAAGCATTTCAGGGCTCACTAACCCTAAGTAGCGTCCTTTAGTATTGGCAGCCACTTCTGGGTGCAGTTGAGATAGACCTTTTACATGCGTTTCAAAAAGAACGGTATCTTCGCGGCTAATGCGTGGCTTTTCTACATCTTGCCAATCGAAGGTGTCATCAACAACGACACATTTCGCCATAGCAAAGCTTTTTTCATTGGTATATGGCGTGACGTAATCGAGCGGTTCGCTTATTGCTTTGGCATACGGGTCTGAAAGCAGGATAGGGCCATTGTCCGTTTCGGCAATGAAGCCGTATTTTTGCCCCGCTTTAATACCATCAATAAAGACATATCTGATATCAGCGTATTCATTTTCCAATTTATAAGTGGTGAATTCGTCGTTCTCGTCAAAAAGAGCGAGTGAAAGAGATTTACAGTCAGGAGAATAAATAGAGAAGTTGCAGCCAGTGTTACCTAGCGTTGCGCCTAGCGGATAAGGGCGAGCGAGCGTTCTAGTCATTGCTTGATTTCTTGTTCGTTTATCGACATCAGTGAACTATAAGTAAAAAGCTTTGTCACAATAAGGTCAAGCAACTTCACAGATTAATTACGGTAAAAAAATAATTCATCGATGAAGTTCAAATTATATATTTGAGCTAGATCTCACTTATGTTGAATAATTAGATCTGTGTGCTGTCTACTCCTCCTATATTAAGTGATCTACCTCTTTAAAACACCATTCTGTATATTTTCTACTCCCTTCTCATCCCCCTTAATTTAGTTCAGGGCGGAGGAAGTCAAACTTGTCATCCCCTCTTAATATTGACCCCGTTGAAACGAATCAGGGGAAACCCTAAACCTCTCTATCTTACGACTACCATTACTGCCTTTGGTTGCCGCAAGAGAGCAAAAATATAAAAACCTAAAATAAATCGTCCTTAATGGAGTTAAGAATGAAAAAAGTAAGTTTGATTGCTGCTGCAGTGGCAACTACATTAGCTGCTGGCTCTGCGTTCGCTGTAGATTTTAATGGCTACATGCGTGCTGGTACTGGTATTAGCGGAAATGATGGTGGTGACGTTTCATTCATGAAGAATGGTATTGGCCGTCTAGGTAATGAAAACGACAACTATTCTGAGTTTGGTCTGGCTGAAGAACTAAAAACTGGTGAGCAAACTTGGCGTTTAGAGTCAATGATTGCTTCTGGTGCTGATGGCGCAAATGGTTGGGAAGACGGTGACTTTAACGTTGCTCAGTTTGCTGTTAAAGCAACTGGCGTCTTATCTTTTGATGAAGAAGCGACACTTTGGGCTGGTAAAACATACTACCAACGTAAAGATATTCACATCACTGACTTCTACTTTCTAAATACATCAGGTACTGGTGGTGGTATTGAAAATATTTCAGTTGGTAATCAAAAACTTTCTCTAGCAATTATTCAAGATGGCGAAGATGTGAACGGTGCTGGTTACATGGCTGATGCTCGCCTAGCGAATATCGGTCTGTGGGAAGATGCTAGCTTAGAGCTTGGAGTTGTATACAACTTCGGTACTGAAAACAAGAATGGCAAATACGATGGCGATGACGGCCTACTTGCTACAGGTATCATCCACCAAGGTATGAGCAATGGCTTTAACCAAACGGTCGTTCAAGTAGGTACGGCTGGTTACGGTGTTCAAATGGCTAATTTGTGGGGCTCTGGTGCTTATTATGACCGCTCTGGAGACCAGGATGATGGTTTCGGTTACCGAATCCTTAACTGGGGTGTAATGAACCTTGGCGAGTCTTGGGAAATGGGTCACCAACTTGCCTACTTAGCTGGTTCTGATATCGGTGCTTCAAAGCAAGACATCAACCAATATTCTGTAGTTGTTCGTCCAATGTACAAGTGGAACAACACTATGCGTACTATTTTTGAAGCTGGCTACAATGCGGGTGAGCAGATTAATCAAGCTGGCACTGGTGTAGAAGATTTTGGTGGCGCTAAATTTACTGTTGCTCAAGCATGGGCAATGGGTGACAGCTTCTGGGCTCGTCCTGAAATCCGCGTATACGGTAGCTACCTGATGGATCTAGAAAACGATTCATTCGGTGAAGTTAAAGAAAATGGTGTTGTAAAGGCTAAAGGTGCTGACAACGATTTCGTTGTTGGTATCCAAGTTGAAGCTTGGTGGTAAGCCACTTAGCTTAAAATCCTAAACTGTCCTAATTCATAGCCGGCTTACGTCGGCTATTTTTTTAAGGAATGTACGATTAGTAAAAAGGTTTCCTAGGTTAATTATTTTCGTTATGGTAATTAACTAAGTAAATTTCTTAAAAAAATAAAAATAAGGAAGAACTATGTATTTTCGCGCTCTGATGTTGAGTGGTTGTGTTGCATTGGCTGGTTGCCAATCTGCGCAAGTAGTAGAGCAAGTGCAAGTTGCACAAGCTGAACAAGTTAACTCTATTGCTGGTCTTCAATTTGCTCCTATGAAGCTACCAAGTTCGGCAATTTTTGATGTGACACCAAATAGCCAAGTATTAAATTACCAAGGAATAAACAGCCCTGTAGTCGCGGTTGAACTGCCTGCAGATCGCGGTGAGTACTCGATTAATATCACCAGCATTATCGGCGACACAGCGTTTGTTCCAAATGCGGTCATCTATGACGAAAACGGTCGTGAGCTAGAGCGTTATGGTAAAGAGAGCTTCGAATACGCAAAACCAAGACTACACTTAGGAAACCGCCTCGTTGCTGAGAACGATTTTTACCCACCGACAACAGCAAAATCAGTTTATTTAGTTATCTATACAGATCAAGCTGATCTTGGTGGTTTTACTGATGTGATCCATCCTGCTCGCTTGGACGCGGAAGGCCGTGGTAATTATTTACCTGAAGTAAAAGATATCCCGATTCCAAATGCTAACGTTGGTAAGATAGAAGTTACAATCGATAAAGCGAGCTTCTTCTCAATTGGTTCATCAAACAGTGAATCTAATGCTAAACCTGCTGTTGCTAAAATCGATACTATTCAACCTGAAACGCAAACCTACTATCACAATGCGATTCAAACAGCTGTAACTGAAGACAATATTCCTAAAGCTCTTAGCTTATTAGATGAAGCAAAAGCCCTTGGTATTGAAGGTGCACAAGAAGCCTTTGTGCGAGCCGTCAACGCCAAGTAATATAGATAAAGGGTTCCTTTAAAAGTGCAATGCTTGTAAGTTAAGCATCGGTTAGCATCTTCTAAGGAACCCTATCGAATACCGCTTTAATGTATATGCTTTTTATTTGCAATGTTCAGCAACTTTCTCGCCTAAAGGGACTTCTGTATTTTCGCATTTTGATACGTGACCAGTAGTCGTTTCCCCTGCTTTATCCGTTTCCATATATTGATCAACATTACCGTTGCTTTCAAGTGTTTGCAGTGCCTGTTTGTGCGCGGCATTTTCAGCTTGTATTTGTTGCGTTGTTGCAGTGCTAGGAGTATGTGCCAGGGCGCGAGCAGCGTCGGTAGATTCTACAAGATCAGTGGTATTAGCCAAAGCCATCCCGCCCATCAATGCTGTGGTCACGATGCCCATTTGGATGGTTTTGATGATATGTTTACGGTTCATGGAAGTTTTCCTAATCAAAATTTAACGACACCGCAAACAACTGCGGTGTTTTGCTGTTGATAGAATATTACATCGAGAATTGAATGTATTTTAATCGTAATTGTAGGGCGTAACCCTTCAAAAAAGGCTGCCAGGATTAATTCTGTTCACTTAAGGGAGAGCGGCATTCCTACTATGATATATCGTTAAGATCTGGTTTTAACGGTTCTAAGGAATATCCTTTCCCTTTAGTTCTAAGTTTTCAGCCATGTAATCGAATGTAGGGGCTATAAAGTATGGTTGGAAATGCCCCGAATTTTAATGGGCGATGCAGTTGTTTATTATTTGCTTAAATCTGCTGGGTTCAATAGTTGTAAAAAAGGGAGACTGACGTCTCCCAAAGGCTAGCTTTCGCTGGTTTTATTATCTTTTTATTAGAATTCCAAGCTTTAAGACTTAGTTCTTGGTTACTGAAACAACTGGGCCATCTACGTCGTCATCCAGCTCGTGAATCGCATTCAGAGTGAATGTATAGCTACCAGCTTCTGTTACGCTTAGTTGGCAGTTACCATCAGTACCTAGGTCGATTGATCCATCAGCAAGTTCAACGGAATCACAACCAAAGTTAGGTGATACCCAATCAGCATCAGCAAACTTGAAGCCATAGTTACCCGCTTCCAAGTTGCCTGTCACAGAATAAACACCATTAGCGACAAAGCTCATTGCCCAATCATCCGTTGCGCCCCATCCATTCATGTCACCTTTAACGTAGACGGTTGTTTGGCCGTATGGCGGAATGCTCGATACATCCTTGCCTGAGTTATCAACCGGCAAACCAGCACCTTGTGCATCGCCTTGAGCTTGTACAAATACAGCGGTGGTTAGTGCAGGGACTGTGAAGGTTTCAGCGGCGAAGCTTGCACCTTTTACAATGTCATCTTCAGAGCTCTGTTGAACGGTGTGAAGTGTAAAGCCCGTTGCTCCCGTGATCTTGAACGATTGAGATTTACTCGTTGAGTTTATAACAACCACAATCGCATCAGCGGTAGTATCTAGGTCTTTGCCCGTGGAGATTCCGTCATCAATTGACATCACGATCAGGCCTTCGATTTGATCTTTGCCCACATTGCGGAAGTCGACACGCTTCATGACTTCTTCTGCTGTGTCTAAGCGGAACAGTTCACTTGAGCTGCGGATTTTTAACAGCTCTAGGAATTGCTGCTTGGTTAGGTCAATGTCCTCTTTTGCAGGCTTGGCTGTGCTGTCGGCAATGATGGTTTTGATGAGTTCCCAGTTGGCACCATCTTTGTCTTCACGAGGTAAGCCAACATTCCAGTTATTGCCAGTACCATCAAACATCACACGGTTGTACCAATCGCCAGAGTCGTAAGAATCACGCTGCATCGATTTAGAACGTAACAGTTCAGACCCCATGTGGATGAACGGGATGCCTTGGCCCAACATGACGGTCGAGAGTGATACAGACTGCATACGAGCACGTTCTGCAGAGCTAGTACCAGTGGCGATTTTGTAAGCGTTGTTATCCCAAAGCGTTTGGTTATCATGCTTCGATACGTAAGAAATGTTCTCTGAAGGCATCTTGGTGTAACCAGCTGGCGCGCCGTTGTAATCAACGTTTTTACCCAATTTGGTATCGCCTTTGTAATCAATCAGTACGTATTCTGCGAGGTTACCTGCCATCCCCAAACGAACAAGGTCTTGGTTATGTAAACGACCATTGATCGAATCTTGATCAACTTTGGTTTCTTCATTGGCAATCGCTGCGTTACCAAAGCCTTGGTTAAAGCGAAGTGGGTGGTTGCCTGCTGAATCGACGCCACCGTCGAACGGACTACCACCACGAACGGCGTCACGCAAACGGTCTGAGAATGTACCGATCTCAGTACCTGCCATATTGATTTGGTTTGCTTGATCGAAGCGGGCGTTGTTGGCGACTTCACCAAAGTCCCAGCCTTCCCCGTAGAACAGAGTATTCGGGTCGATTTTGCGCACTTCTTCCAATGCTTCGACCATTACATCTTTTGGCTGGTGGCCCATCAAGTCAAAACGGAAACCATCCACTTTGTAGTCGTCAGCCCACACTTTAAGTGAGTCGACCATCAATTTACCCATCATCAGGTTTTCGGTCGCAGTGTTGTCACAACAAGTCGAGTTTTCTACGCCACCAGTGTTGACGTTAAGACGGTGGTAGTACCCAGGGACAATCTTATCCAGTACCGACTTATCGTTCACACCAGACGCATTGGTGTGGTTGTATACCACGTCCATGATCAGCTTAAGATCCATGTCGTGCGTAGCTTTGACCATCTGACGGAATTCGAGAATACGCTGAGAACCATTAGGATCGGTCGCGTAACTTCCCTCAGGCACTGTGTAATGGAATGGGTCGTAGCCCCAGTTGAAGCTATCAAGCATACGAAGGTCATTCATTAATGCTTGTGCGTCACCCGTTGAAGGGTCATAACCATCGAGTACGTCTTCGATGACTTTGTTTTCGTCTTCGCTTCCACATAAGGTAGCTGTCGGTTTTACATCACACAGTTTTCCTACGGTGTCGGTGATATCAACACGGCTCGCGGCATCTTCATCGACGGTAGCGATATCAAATGCTGGTAAGATATGCAGCGTAGTTAAACCTGCTTCTTGGAGAGCTTGTAGGTGTTTGACCGACTCACGATCGGCTTCTGTAAGAGCGAGGTACTTGCCATTTAGGCTAGCTGTGCCGAGCTTATCGCTGAAGCTAAAGTCACGTAGGTGTGATTCGTAAAGTACGTGGTCTTCGTCTTTTTCTACGGTTGGTCGTTGGTAGTTGTCCCAGTTCGCTGGTTTCAAGGTTGAATCATTTAGGTCAATCACTTGAGAGTATGCCGAATTCTTCGATAAGCTGAGAGAATATGGGTCTGTCACTAGGCGAGTCTCAATGTTGCCTGTGGTTGGGTGGTAAACCTTCACTTGGTAGCGATAGTAACTGTTGACAGCGTTAGGTACCGCGTCAGTCGCCCAAATACCCGTCTCAGTGCTTTCTGTCATTGGAAAAACTTGTGAGCTTTTCAGGTCTTCGCTGTAAAGAACTAGCTCTACATCTTGCGCGGTTGGTGCCCAAAGCTTGAAGGTCGCCGCACTGCCTTCAACAATCGCGCCGAGTTCTTCAGCCATTGCATTACCAGCATCTTCGCTAGCAAATACCGCATCAAGCACACCAGGTTTTTGAACCTCAGTTGAAGAGATAACATCGCCATTGGCATTGTAGGCAACAAAAATTATCTGAGATTTTAAAATAGTGCGAAGTGTGCTGTCGTCAACATCGATAGCTAGGGCAGGTAAGCTTGCAAGGTGTCGGAAACGCTCTTTCAATTCAGAAGATAGTTCTCCGTCTTTGCTTAGTTCAATTGCAGTTCCACCGACAATCTCTTTGTCATCGTTCATTGTGATGCTGTTGTCTAGTGCATAGAAAAGCTTCACAGAGTCTGCATTGCTAGCCGCTTCCCAACCAATTGTGGTTGCATCTAGCCAGTGTGCTTTTTGACCATCAATATTGACTGGTCGCTCTGAAATAGGGTCGTAGTACAACTCGCTGCTGCCATGGAAACCAAATACGCCTTGTGAATCGCCAAGCTTAGTTAACTCGACTTTTGAGTTCGCACTGCCAAATGCTTTCTCATCACCATTGTGCAAGATGAAGTTCATGCATTTGTGTGGGTCAGAGGCATCTGGGTCAACTTTCAACACATAATAGGCACCGTAAGTATCGCTGATACCATCGTATTCGTAAGGGCTGTTCCAATCGGTTCCGGTTTCACTCAACCCCATGCCGACTAAGTCTGTGCTGGTACAGCCTTCACCATTCCAAAGGTGAAGCCCCCAACCGTCGTAAGTTGAGCCAGATGAGCTGGCAGCGGCAACATCGCGTTTGTAGTAAATAACGACTTCGTTTTCAGCAGCAGGGTATAAACCACTGTTGCCAGGGGCTGTACCGTTGTCGCTATCATTATCACTACCACAACCCGCGATCAAAGTAGCGGTGAAGAGCGGTAACATTGCTTTGGCCAATGTAGAGCGTTTGAAGCTCTTCTTTTTGGTATTGTTGAAGGTATTTCGTAGAGAGATAATTTTATTAATATTTATGTTGTTCACGTTTTGATATCCATATTTCACTTTTTATGAAGATGAATATCCTAGCTTTAACCAAGGTCAACTATTTGTGATGGCAATGTATAAAGTTATTTTAAATTCGTAAATATAGGAAACCTAGTGTCAATATCACGCTTTGTATTTGGTTATTGTTAAATTAATTGGATCAATGACTCATTTGCATAATATCAATAATGTAAGGCGTAGAGGCTAGGCGTAGTTAATAAGGATGAGAGCTCATCCTTATTATTGTGAGTAATATATCGAATTGAGAGAGTGTTAATTTAATATGGAAATTAAGTTATTTATCAATTAGCTAAAAGCGAGCTGTTCGGTAATTTATATTGATAGGTATATCATCCATTTAAGGATAACACCCAAGCCAAAGACGCCAGCGGTTTCAATTCAATATTAAAACTGCCAACACTGTTCTCAATGTCGAGCACTTGTTGCGCTATGCCTTCAATATATTCATTGAGTATGTAACGACCATCAACTAATTTGAGTTTTTGGATTACATCACTTGGAATCTTTAAGTGAATATTTTCAGTGGTATGTTGGCTGAAATTAGCTGCAACAATGGTTAGCTCTTGGTGGTCAGAGCGCAGAAATGCGTAGACTGAATCACTTAAGTTACAGCACTGGTGTAAGTCTTGGTAATCACCTGTCATCGACGAGTGCTCTAGCGAAAAGTTCATTACCTTTTGATAGAAGTGACGCAGTTGCTTTTCGTTATTGTTTAGTAACTCACCATCGAATGCGCCGTGGTTCATCCACTTTTGGTGTTGTGGGACTCCGATGTAGTCAAATATGGAAGTTCGTGAGGGCTGTCCAAAGCCTGCATTCTCCGCACCGGGTTCTCCGACTTCTTGCCCAAAGTAGATCATGGTTGGAGAGCTGCTCAATAGAGCGCTAACTAGCATCGCAGGCTTTGCGATATGTGGATTGCCTACCAACTCTGGTGAGGCGATTCGTTGCTCGTCATGGTTATCCAAAAAATGCAGCATATGATGTTCAATGTCGTGCATTTGATGTTGGATTTCAGGGATGATTGCCGTTGAAGCCTTGCCTTGCATGATGGCTTTGAGGGCGTCGTACAGATCTACCTTGTCATAGAGGTAGTCCATCTTGCCTAAGTGAATGTATTCACGGTACAAGTCCGGCTGATACACCTCTGCCATCAGAAAGGCATCGTGGTTTTTCATCTTTATTGATGAGTTGAGGTAGCTCCAAAACTCAACTGGCACCATTTCAGCCATGTCGTAACGGAATCCATCAACGCCTTTGTCTAACCAGAACAAGGCGATGTCTCGGAACTTAACCCAAGAGCTAGGCACAGCGACCGATTCCCAGAATTGGTGATGCTCTCGGTAATCGCGTTGGGCATAGTCTTTGGGGATCTCAGGGAAATCTTTTGAACCGTCAGGGCGCACACCGTAATTAATCTTTACGGTTTCATACCAATCGTCGAAACTAGGCTTGGCTAAACGTGAGCCGTTACCTGTCCATTTGGCGGGCGTCTCTATAAACGGGGAGCTTAGGCTAGGGTGCTGTTCACCACCTAGCGGCGTAAAGGCGGGCTCTATGTCTGGCAATTCAAAGGTGCTGTTGGGAATGTAGTAGAAGTTATTGTCTTTGTGGTATTCCAGCGTTGTGTCATCTTGAGCGCCGAAGTCACTGACACCTTCTGGGTTGTTTAAGCCTTTATAATGACGCGCAACGTGATTCGGTACGATATCGATAATCACTTTTAAACCATTGTCGTGACTTCTTTTGATTAGTGCCTCGAACTCCTCTAGTCGGCATTCAGGGTTGTCTGCGAGATCTGGGTTTACGGAATAGTAGTCTTTGACGGCATATGGTGATCCCGCACGGCCTTTTACCACGCTAGGGTGATCGTCTGAAATACCAAGGTGCTTGTAGTCATTGATGAGCGCATGATGTGGCACTCCGGTATACCAAATATGAGTCATACCGAGTTTGCGGATTTCAGACAGCGCTTTGTCGGTAAAATCACTGAACTTACCGACGCCATTTTGCTCGATTGTGCCCCATGGAACATGTTGGGTGTTTTTATTGCCAAATAAACGCGTAAAAACTTGGTAGATGGCGTACTTTTGGTTGTACATATTTATAATTCCTTTAACTTCCATCATGTTATGTAGCGATGAAAGGGCTAGTTTATTCTTTGCAGGCTAACCGAATTACAATATGCCTTACTCATCCTTATCAAAATCTACAGGGCGTAATTGCTACAGTATGTGAGCTGTTGCTCAAAAGGAGTCATGTTGTCTTCATCTATTCAAATCGTTATCACTTATTTGGTTCTGGTGGCGGTGTCTGTGTTGTTTGCGGAAAGTTCTAAAGCGCTGTTGGTGTGGTATTTGGTTATCGGTTTCGTGACGTTTTTTGTGTACGCGAAGGACAAGCGAGCAGCGATCAATGGCAATTGGCGTGTGCCAGAGAAAACTCTGCATATTTTTTCTGTTGCTGGTGGCTGGCTAGGGGCGTTGATTGCTCAAGATAAGCTGCGTCATAAAACGCAGAAGCAGCCGTTCAGAGCCATATATTGGGTGACAGTGGCAGTGAATGTTGCGGCGTTTGTGTGGACGTTAACGCCGAGCGGGCAGACGATGCTTGGTCGTTGGCTTAGTGAACTTGTGGGTTATTTATAAAGAGAATAACGGTTAGCACAGGAGTACCAACCGTTAAAATACAGAAGTTATTCAACTAGAGCATCGGAATGGTCGATGCTAGAAGCAAGCCAGCCATACCGTAGTTGAAGCTTTTAATGCGGACTGGTGTTGTTAACCAGTGTTGTAGTTGCTTGCCTGCTACCGTCCAGAAGGTCACAGAAGGCAAGTTGGCTAGCGTGAAGATACCTGCGATGATTGCAAGTTCCCACCATGAACTGCCGCTGCTATAAACTGAAATCGCAGTCAGCGCCATTGACCAACCTTTAGGGTTCACCCACTGAAAACTGGCAGCGCCGAGGAAGGTCATTGGTTTAAAAGCTTCAGTACTTTTCGCTTTGCCGCTCAATGCTATCTTGATTGCAAGGTACACGAGGTAAGCAAGGCTCAGGTATTTCAGTATTTGGTGAGTAACTGGGTACGCGTTGAAAATGCCCATTAAACCGAAGCCAACCAGCAGCAACATGGCTGCAAACCCTAGAGCAATGCCAAGCATGTGTGGAATAGTACGGGCAAAGCCAACATTTGCTCCTGATGTCATGAGCATGATGTTATTTGGACCTGGTGTGAAGGTCGAGACAAACGCAAACAAGGCAAGTGCGCTAAGTTGTTCTAAAGGCATTATGGTTCTCCAGCAGTAAAATGAACGAAGTGACTGACCGGTCATGACTTTCACGTGTTGAGAAACATAGTAGGTGGAAAGTGAGGCAATTATGTGCTTTTATTTCCTCAATTATCACTTAATGCACAATAATAAGTACTTATGGATAGATTTGACGAAAGGATATTGCAAGAGCTTAAATTGGACGGCAGAATCTCCAATATTGAGCTTTCTGAACGAATTGGTTTGTCGGCTTCAGCGACCTTAAGGCGAGTACAAGATCTCGAGCGTAAAGGGATCATTCAAGGTTACCGTGCAGTTCTGGATAATGGCCTGATGGGCGTTGGCTTTATTGCTTACGTTTCGATTGGTTTATCGAGCCACAGCAAAGCGGCTCAACTAGAGTTTGAACAGCATGTCAGTATGGAAAAAGAGGTGGTGGAGTGTCACAACATTACCGGTGCCAACGAGTACTTGCTAAGGGTAGAAACCAAAGACCTACCGGGCTATAAGAAGTTTCATGCCGATGTGCTTGGGGAATGTGCTCAGGTGCAATCTATTACGACTATGGTTGTGATGGACACCCCTAAAGACGAACGCTAGTCGAGTTTTATTTCAGGAGAGGCGCAGTGCCAAATACTAATCAGTTGTTATTGTTCTTAGATGTGGTTCAACAAGGGTCGTTTACCAAAGCGGCAACCTTACATGATATGGACAACTCATCACTCTCTAAACAGATCAAAAAGCTCGAGCAAGATTTAGGTGTTCAGCTGCTGAACCGCTCTACACGCTCGTTTTCGTTGACGTCGGCAGGGGAAGATATTCTCGCACAAACCTATGTACTGAAAGACACCATCAATCAGATTCAAGGCATTGCAGATTCATACCAGTCAGAGCCAAAAGGCGTGCTACGAATTACTTCACCGATCTATTTTGGGCAGCAATATCTGCAACCTATCATAACTCAGTTCATGAGAAAGTACCCAGATGTTCAGATCGTACTTTCACTAGACGATAAGATCGCCAACATCATTGCAGGGCAGTTTGATATCGCGTTTCGCTTCAGCAAGCTTGTTGAATCGAATTTGATTGCCAAGAAGATTGCCGACAGTAACTTTATGTTGGTCGCCTCGAACGACTTTGTGAAGCAGCATGGTGAACCTAAAACGCCACAAGATTTGCTCGTGTTACCCGCTGTGATTTATACCAATGGTGATATGACGGTCGATCATCTGAGAATCAGTGAAGAGCCGGGAGGAAATACTTTCCAGAGCCTGACGATTCGTGGCAACTATAAGGTGAGTGATGTTCGCACCATGGTCTCTTGCGTAAAAGATGGCTTGGGCTATGGCTTCCTTGACCAATCAAACCTGTATGCCTCAATGAAAGAACTTGGCTTGGTCACTTTACTGCCGGATTATCCGATCTCTACGATTGATACCGCAATCTACGCTGTCTATCCGCACCGTAAGCAAACCAAACTAGTCAAAGAATTCATCACTACGGTTCAAGACTATATTGGCTCTCCGACGATTTGGGAGAAGATGCAGCAAGGTTAGTTGTGTTTCTAATAGTTCAAACTAAAAAGGAGCCAGATCGTCACACGATCTGGCTCCTTTTTAATTGTTCCGGCTATCACTGATTTACAATGTAAAGCATAGCTATAGCTGGCGTGAACGGCTCATATTCACTAATACCTATTAATGCTCATGAATCACTTCTTTACCACTCGGATAAGCTTTGGTACCTAGTACATGACCATCAACTTCTTTGCCATAGTAACCTTGGTGATTGTGGTAGCGCTTAGCATTGCTAGCAACATCACCCTTGTATCGAGGATCTTGTGGGCGTTCATGACTATTCACAAATGCAGCCACATCCCATGCATCTTGAATCGAAAGTTGCTGGCTCTTTCCAAGCGGCATGTTTTCATAGATGAAATAGGCAGCGGTGTTCACCCGGTGCATACCCGCGCCCCAGTTATACGCGTTTTCGCCCCACAATGGTGGAAAGTATGAACGTCCGTCAGCCCCTTTAATACCTTCACCATTTTGACCATGACAGGTTTGGCAGTTGGTTTGGTAAACCTTTTCACCACGCGCTATCGATGGCTCTTGTTCAGGATTATCAATCTTAGGATAGCCACGCCCTGCCAACTTACTGCGGCCATCGATTGGGTATTTGCTTAACAGCTCTTCAGGGAGAGGGAAGCTTTCCGCTTTACCACCGACTTGTAAGTCGGCATCGCTAATCTCAGGAACGGGTGTATCTTGCATGCCGTTCTTGTCTAAGATGCCGCCCATCGCCAGCCAGTATGAATACGCCGTCAGTGCGACCATCTCTTTTGAACCCTCAGCCGGTGGCAGACCATTCATTGAGTAGGTGAAGCAACCTTGGATACGTTCTGCGTAGCTGTTTACCTTGTCATTCTTAGAACGATACGCAGGGTAGGCCATGTACGCACCCCAAAGAGGGGCAGCGTTAGGCTTCATGCCCGCTTGCATGTGGCAGTTGACACAGTTTTGTTCATTGCCGACGAACGTACCACGCATCTGTTGTGAATCGACAAACAGGGAATAGCCCAGTTTTACTTTGTCACCAAATTCCCCATCAGGAATATCTACCAAGTCGCGTGGCACCAGATATTTATTATCTTGTGGTTTTTCAACGGCGGGCAGTTCGGTTTGGCGATCGGGCAACTCACCTTCGGCATAAGCGATTCCAGAGGCAAGGGTTGCGGTAATTAGAAGTAATGTTTTCATGCGAGCCCTTTAGTATCGGAAAGATGCGAAATAGTAAGAGAGGTTTTTGATCTCATCGTCGGTCAACTTGCCGGCGATATTGCCCATCATGTTTAAATCATCACCCTTACGAGTGCCGTTTTTCCAAGCGTTGAGCTGAGTCTGAATGTAGTCGGCATGCTGACTCGCTAGGCGAGGAAATTTGTCTACGCCCATACCACTTGGTCCATGACAGGTAGCACAAGCAGGAATGTTTCGATCCCAATCACCTTGGAATACAAGTTTACGATACGGGTTATCG
Source organism: Vibrio sp. 10N.247.311.49 (assembly GCF_041467655.1). Lineage (NCBI taxonomy): Bacteria > Pseudomonadati > Pseudomonadota > Gammaproteobacteria > Vibrionales > Vibrionaceae > Vibrio > Vibrio sp. 10N.247.311.49. Next base: position 14,018 of record NZ_JBFSVA010000017.1, on the reverse strand, counting down.
ATATCGGCTTGTGAGCCGCGTTGTTCTAAATCGGTGAAGTCGTATGAAGGTAATGAAGCGAAGTATTCTGCAACTTCACGACGAACAGCGGGATCAGATACACCGTCAGCCATTCCCTTCATGATCGCGCTTTGACGCTCACCATTTGAGAACAGAACCAGTTGATGTTCTAGATAGTCAGCATTGAGCCCTGCAAGCATAGGGGCAATGTTGGGCATGCCTTTACCGTCGGCTTGATGGCAGCCGCTACAAGTTTCTGCGGCTTCTGGCATTGGATTAGGTGCTGCTTGTGCAAAAGCGGATAAAGAAAGGCTTCCTAGAGCAGCGATGCAAAGCGTTAGAGTTTGAGTTTTAATTGTCAGCTTAGTCATGAGGCGTCGCTATTGGTTGTAATGTATGCATTTTCGACATAATTGGTTGTTCGCGCTATTGTGGATTTCCACATTAATTCACTTGGAACTTGAGGTGAGTCTCACATTAATAACCTCAATCACCATAATGGTATTGATGTGAACTTCTATAGGTTGATCCAACTGCCGTTTATGAAATGCAAGGGAACTGCCATGTTCGCCTCGGTATAACTGCTTGTTAAGGCTCTTTTATGGCACCGATTGTATAAGCATAGCTGCTTTATGGAGGCGGGCTAAAAAAGTTGTGGTGAAATGAAGATTACCTAATGGCTTTGGGTTGATTACTCTATCTAGAGCGGATGCTTTATCTAGATTGGGTACTTTATGTAGATTGGACGTTTATCCAAATAGGGTGCTTTTCTAGATCAAGGGGGCGAAAAAGCAGAGCAACCTCAAATGACGAAGTTGCCCTGTTGTGTTCTCATCTGCAGATCAGATAAGGAAGTGTTTTGACTCTGTGCCTAAGTTATAGCTTGCTGAGTTTAAGCTAGACCTTGTAGATCTTAGCCGGAAGCGCTTGTCTTGCTGCTGCGCCCACAACCCAATCCAACATCACGCCTTTGCCTTCTCTCGTCGGATCAATCAAGCCAATATCATTGATGTTAACGCCATCGTTTGACTTCATTTTCACCGGTTGTTGTGTGTCACCAATCCAGTGTGCACGCTCACCGAGTTCTTTGTGGCCAAATCCATGTTCAAAGCCTAATGTGCCCGGTTTGATGCCATCAATCACCATCGCCAACGCGTGTGTGGTTGAGCTCGGTGTTTCAATGGCAAATACGTCACCGGTTTTGATGCCTGCAGAAGAGGCGTCTTGTGGGTGAATGTAAACCGGGTTCACGCCTTTGATAGACTCCAAGCGTGGTGACAAGTTGGACACCGCACTGTGAATGTTGGACTTAAAGTTGGTCAGGGTGAACGGCCACTCTTTTGCTGGGAATTGCTCTGCTAATGGCGTGCCGTCTGCCAGCTTTTGTGGATACCATGTCGGGCAACCCATGTACTGCTCGCCACTGATGGTGTTGCGAGAGGTGCCAAGCTTTTCATTCCAAATAGCCAGTGGTTTGGTCCATTTGTACTTCATGGTTTCATTGGTGTAGGCATTGGTGGCGTCTTCAAAACGACCGCCACGCGCAAAGATATACGCTACTTTGAGCATCTCTTCAGGCTTGAGCGTTTTGTTCATCACAGGCACTAGGCGCTCCAGACCAGACCAAACAATATCTTCGGCGTCTACATTCGGCACGCCACCTTTTACGAACGCTAAGTTAGCAGCCGAGCGCAGGTAGAAATCTTCAGCGCTATGGATACCGTGCCAGTTACCTTGATTGTCTTTGATTACGTTGTCGCCGAAGCCACCTAAGCCCAGTGTTTTCGCCAGATCAATAAAGAAGTTCTCTAGGTTAATGGCGCGCCCGTCTTGAGTGCGTGAGGTTTTAGGTTCAACAATCGGCCATCGAGCGGTGATCGCTTTGGTCGCGACGCCATGCCACGGGGTTGCCATGCCCCAGCTTTCGTAGGTCACTGTGTCTGGCACGAGGTAATCCGATAACGCTGTGGTCTCATTGATGAAGGCATCGATAGACACGATCAAGCCAAGCTGTTTTGGATCTTTAAGCTTTTCACCCAGCAAGTTGTCTAAACCCGGAACACCATAAAGTGGGTTCGCCATGTGGTTGATCCATGCCTTTGCTCGGTAAGGGTAGCCATCAATCGCAGCTGATAAATGCTCGGTTAACAGCGGTGCTGAGATTGGATACCACGGCGCGCGTGTCGGGTAAGGTGATTCACCTGCAGCAACGCGACGCTTGTATTCGCTGGTCTTGTGATACGGGAATTTGCTGCGAGACAAGAACACACCTTGCGGCTTAGTCTTACCCTTGAACTTGGTAAAGTCGTAACGTGGACCTGCAACAGAAGTCGGGTAGCCACCTGCTTTCGCCATCGCACCGCCTTTCGCGTTGATGTTACCGATCAGCGCGTTCAGCATCAGAATAGAGAACGAGTTGTAGAAGCCGTTGGTGTGCATGTTGCCACCGTGAGTATCCACTACTGCTTTCGTCCCGTAACTGGTAAAGCGTTTCGCTAGCGCAATAATTTGGTCCTGCGGGATCTCACACTGCTCACTGTAGTATGCAAGGTCATATTTGAAGGCTTCTTCCTTCAATCTTTGCAGAGAGGACTTAACACGAACAGTCTGGCCATCAACTTCTACGTCTTGATCGACGAACAGAGCCGCTTCATTCACCTGAATATGTGATGCCAATAGTGACGTTGTCACATCAAGTGCGATAAATCCGTCATCGTCAGACATCGGTTCGCCTGTTTCTAGCAACCCTATATCCGATGCACGAAGCATACGCCCATTTTGTGGGTGCGACTCGTCACTGATCACGAGGTGAGATGCATTGCACCAGTGGGTGGTGCCTGCTTTTTGCATCGCTTGCGCACTTGGGCGAGACAAGAAGTCGTGATTGTAGCGTTGGTTTTCGATGATCCATTGGATCATGCCAAGAACTAATGCTGAATCGGTGCCCGGTTTGATCGGTAGCCAGTTATTGCGATCGCCCGCCGCAAGGCTTGACGATCCTGCCGGAAGGCTTGGAGTCACAATGGTGTAGCTCAGTTTTCCGTTGGTACGAGCCTCAGCCAGCTGTCTTGCTTGACGCTTGAACGGGTTACCCGCTTGAGCCGGAGACATACCGATGAAAAGAATGAACTCTGCGTTGTTGAAATCTGGTTTTAAGTGCGAGAACTTGTCTAGATCGTTCATGATCGCACCTGAACCCGCACGGAACGCGTAACCACAGTAAGAGCCGTGGTGACCAAAGTTGCGTGTGCCGTAGCTGTTAAATGCAAAGCGCTTCAAGATGTCGTCACGACCTTCATTACCTGCATTGGTCACCAATAACTGGTTCGCTTTCGGTCCGTATTCAGGATTATTTGGATCGAGTGGTGTTTCGATGTCGCGAATCGATCGCAAGCCTTCAACTTTGCCTTCACCGAACAAGTCACCACCTTTGGTGATCTCAGAGATAAGTTGCTCGTAGCTGATCGGCTCCCACTTGCCTTCACCTCGTTTACCAACACGTTTTAAGGGTTGAGTGATTCGGTATGGGCTGTTTTGGATCTCTAACATGCCATTACCACGGGCGCAGGCTGTCGAACGATTGTTGATACCAGATTCACCAGACAAGCCAATGTAGGCGTCTTTTACAGGCGTTTTGAACGGGATTTGCTGATCACTTGATAGCGGGTGGTACGGGTTACCTGAGATACGCAAGATCTCGTCATTGCGATTATCGATACGTACACGCAAGCCACACAGTGTCCAGCAGCCGAAACACATTGATGGTGCCACGCGTTGGTTTGGATTCGGCGAAATCTTACCTTGTTCATCGACACTGTATTCCGTCTCTAACGAATTACCGTGATGGATGTGATTGGTTTTCTTACCTGCGGTGCCATCAATAGCACCGTGAACCATATGCTTTGTGGTTGTCGCATAACCTGCAGCAAAAGCTCCAACACCACCGGCAGCAAGGCCTGTTTTCAAAAATTGACGACGTTTGTTATCCATGATGATTCCTCAGACTACAAGCTATGTGAGCGGTTAAGTGGTGACGGTGTGTTTTGGTTTGGCTTAGATGCTGTCTTTGTCGCAGAGCCAGTTGTTCTTGACGATCCAGCAGACACGATTTCAGAAGCAAATAGCGCAAGCGCTAACCAAAGGCCACACATACCAATAATGCCAAGTAACCCAGCGCTACCCATCGGCAGTTCATAAGGGAATGGGCCTACATCAAAACGTGGAATGGTTTGAACTTCCATCATGGTGACCCAACGTACCGCCCATGCTGAAATCATGGTCGCAAGTGCTACACAGACAATTCCTAGCTTGCTTTGCGATAGGCGTTGTAGGGGGAGAACCAAGATCATGCACAGCAAAATGCTGGTGGTCATGATGCCTAAGTTGATTCCCCAAGCGTTGTTCTCATAGAGATTGATGTGACCATGGTTAGATGCCCAAATCGACGTAAGAATGATGGCAAGGCCACCTGTCAAGGTAATGGTTCTTTGTATCAGAGCTAGGTCTGTTGGTTTTAAGCTTGGTTTGCTTGAAGGCAGCAGAGCCCAAATCAACAGCGTTAAACCTGTAGCAGCAAAGAATGCGGTCGTGAACCAAAGTAGTGGAGAAGCCGGTTGATGCCAAAGCGGTCGGCTCGCCAAAATCGCAATCTCTGCGCCTGTATAAAGCGCGATGCTTAGGCCCGAAATAGCCGTCACAGCAGCGAGTGCAATCATCAGCTTTGATGATATTTGCCATTTACCTAGCGTCAGCCAAGACAAACGTTTTAGAAGTGGGTTTTCACTCTCTTTGAGCTGTGCGATGTCATCACGCAGGTAAACCCAAGCAGTCGCAACAGCCAGACCAGAAAACAAAGGCAGAAACAGAGAGCCCAATGACATCCATGACCAAGGCGTGATGTGGGCGTAGAAGTGCCAAGCACGTCCCGGTTGGTGCAAATCACCGGTTAATGCTAATGGCCCAACAATCGCGCCGATGGCCATCACAAGCACAAGGGCAGAACGGAATTGATGGCTGGTTGAGTTTTTGAATATCAGTGCAATCAAAAACAGAATAGCCGCTGCGTAAGCTGAACCAATGTAGAAGAAATATTGAACCGCCCACGGTAGCCAAGCGATCTCTTGAGCGGGAACTAACACTTCAGTGATATTCATGCTGTCTCTCCTTGTTTGCCTTGTGTCGCGATTGCCAATTCTTGTTTGCTAGAGGATGAGTTATCGATGGCGGCTGGATCATAAATCGCAGGTTGGCCTTCAATGTGGCTAACGAATCGCTCGTTCATGCCGATATAGAAAACATGGGGGTTGGTATTCTGCTCTGGTTTAAGCACTTTTATGTCGTCTTGGTTTTCATTGAGCAGGCGGTTAATTTCGCTGTTTGGGTCTTTGAGGTCACCAATCACACGAGCACCACCGACACAGGTTTCTACACAAGCAGGCAGTAAGCCGTCTTCAAGGCGGTTTGCGCAGAAGGTGCATTTGTCTGCGGTAAGGGTGTCGTTATTGATGAATCGAGCGTCGTAAGGGCAGGCTTGAACGCAGTAAGCACAGGCTACGCAGCGTTCGTTGTCGACCATTACAATGCCGTCTTCACGTTGGAAGGTCGCTTGAACTGGACAAACCTTGATGCAGGGGGCGTTGTCACAGTGATTACAGAGGCGAGGTAACATGAAAGATTTCACGTCTTGTTGAGCAGTCGAACCATCATCAAGGGAGACTTCATACTGTTTTACGGTGGTTCTGAACTGGCCAATTGGTGCTTGGTTTTCAACGCTACAGCCAACAGTGCACGCCTGACAGCCAACGCACTTACGTAAATCAACCGCCATGGCGTAGCGTTTACCTACTTCGCCTTTGCGGTCAGGTTGGTTGTTATTGCGAATGGCTGTGCTTGCGACTACGGTGTTGATTCCGGTGATGGGAATGAGCGCAGCACCAGCGGAAACCTTGCCGAATTGGCTGAGAAACCGTCTTTTCAATGAGTCCATGTTGGTACCTATAAATGGGTATTCTATCTGTTGGGCTCATTGTCAGATTTTGGGCGTACGCGGGGTATTGTGGATTTCCACATACCCAGATCAAAGTTGATCTAGAACAAATGTGGTTTTACCAATCTAGCTGTTATGCTTTGTTTAAAGGCTCTATTTAACGTGTCGTCAATGCGTTATTCGAGTGTGAACATGCCATCAGTGTGGAGAAAGAGATTTTAGTGACAGTCCGAAACCTAATATCAATCGTTAGCCTTTGTTGGTTGAGTCTAACTGCAGGAATCTGTTTAGCCGCTCAAGCGGAGCAAGAGATTACAACATCAAACACTGTTGAGTCGGAACAGGTGATTGAGGTCGGTGTGCTGGCTATTCGAGGCAAGCTTTCCGCGCAGCAGCGTTGGCAGCCGACGATGGATTGGTTGTCGGAGCGCATTCCCGGCAAACACTTTGTTCTCAAGCCTTTCAACTTAGAAGAGATGGCGGAAGCGGTGAAAGATGTCACGGTCGATTTTGTTGTCACCAATCCCGGCCAAGCAGTGCGTTTAGGACGTCAATACGCGCTCTCTTGGATGGCGACCATGACCAGTCACAATTACGACGATCAAGGTGTGAGCAGCACGCGCAGTATCGGTTCTGCATTAGTGGTCAGAAGAATGTCACCGTATATCTCGTTTGAGCAACTTAGTGGAAAGCCGATTGCTGCTGTCTCTGAAAATGCGTTTGGCGGTTACCTCACTATGCGTTACCAAGTGATGCAACAAGGGCTTAATCCCAACCACTTTTTCTCTAACACCCAATTTTTAGGTTTCCCGATCGACGCCAGCTTGTATCAACTACGTGAAGGGCACATTGAAGCGGCTGTCGTACCAAGCTGTTTAGTTGAGAACATGATCAGTGAAGGTTTGCTGGTGGCGGGGCAATATCGAATTATCGAGAATCAAGCGCCAGAAGGATTCCGATGCCAAGTGTCTACGCCGTTGTACCCCAACTGGTCGTTCGCCAAAACAGAGCGGGCTTCTTCGGCACTGGCCAAACAGATGAGTCAGGTATTATTTGCGATGCCTAAGAGCAGCGCACCGGCCATTGCAGCGAATGCATCGGGTTGGACGTCACCGACAAGCTTGCTGGCGATCGACAAGCTATATCAACAACTCGACATGCATCCACTGCAACAACCTTGGTGGAAAGAAGCGTTAATCTGGCTCAAGTACAATCAACAGTGGGCATGGGCGTTCTTTATTCTTGTCGTGTCTCTGAATGCTTACCACTTCTGGCTAGAATACAAATTCAGTCGCAGCAAAAAGCAACTAGAAGCGACGCTTTATAAGCTGAAAAGTAAGAGTGAACAGCTAGAGCACTCACAACGAATCGCGGTAGTTGGTGAACTGGGAAGTAGCTTGGCACACGAGATTAATCAGCCTTTGGCAGCTATTCGGAATTATAGCGAAGGTGGTTTACTGCGGATTTCGAAGAACAAACCGCTGACTGACATAGAGCCTGTATTTGAGAAGATCCAGTCGCAAGTGGACCGTGCTGATGCGATCATCCAGCGCTTAAGAAACATGATCAAAAAACGCTCATCAGATAAATCTCAAACTGATATAGAAGCTCTTCTTACAGATACCATCGAGCTACTGCAATTTCGATTACAGAAACACAAGATAACCATTGAACGTTATGTCGTGGGTAAACCTATCACGCTACATGTTGACCCCGTCGGATTGCAGCAGGTGGTTGTAAATTTGATCAACAATGCGACTGATGCGTGTAATGCTCAGATGCATCGCGAACAAAGCGCTACGTCTGATATTGGTAACAAAAACAACGAACCATCGACAATTAAAGTGATTACCGAGTATCAACCGGATAAAATAATGTTGTCGATTATCGATAACGGCACCGGTTTAGATTTCACTGAACAAGAAGTGACTCAAGCCTTTGTGAGCAGCAAAGAAAATGGCTTGGGGCTTGGGCTCGCGATTTGCCAAGATGTTATTGAAGATCACAGTGGTCAAATGACGATCACGTCACTCACCCCACATGGATGTCATGTTGCGGTGACACTGCCTTTCTCTCTTTCAAATGATTCATAAGGAATCTTGTTATGTCTGAACTTCATCAAAGGCTTCCTGTCTATGTGGTTGATGACGATGAGTCGATGCGCGATTCGTTGGTGTTCTTATTAGAAGAGCATGATTTCACTGTGTCAGCTTTTGAAGATGGCCCCAGTTTTTTAGACTCAGTGGACTTGAGTGCGCCGGGTTGTGTGGTTTTAGACAGCCGAATGCCAGAGATGAGAGGGCAGCAAGTTCATGAGTTGATGGTAAAAGCGCAGAGCCCACTGTCGGTGATTTACCTGACGGGGCACGGTGATGTGCCAATGGCGGTTGAAGCCTTACAAGCCGGCGCGGTGAATTTCTTTCAAAAGCCAGTTAAAGGCAATGAGTTAGCTGAGGCGATCAAGCAAGGTTTGGACGCTTCAGAAAAGCACTTACACATGAATGTGTATCGCCAAGCGTACGCGTCGTTAACCGAGCGTGAGATAGACATCCTCAAACAAATTATCGACGGTAAGCGTAACCAGAAAATAGCCGATGAATTGTGCATTGCCATGAGAACAGTGGAAGTACACCGAGCAAGCTTGATGAAGAAATTCTCAGCGAAGACGGTTGCCGAGTTGGCTTACATATACGGTCAATTGACCTAGGTATAGAGCTATTCCTGTAAGAGAGTTGTACGGCAGTTGCACGAAATTGTTGATGGGAAAAACATCAATTTCGTCACCAAGCTTTAGGACTTTCCTGATGAAAGGCAGCCTTCATAATTTATCTATATTGAAGCAAGATCACATCGTCTATGGACTGCATACGGATTGAACCTCCTAGGCTTCTTATCGCAATGTAATCCTGAGATACTGAACTAAGTTCATTTTAAGGCGGAACGTGCCAGTAACTGCACTTTTCCCTGTAATTCGAAACATAACATTCACTATGGGTAGAACACACTCTCAACGTCGAGTCTTGTATCTGCCGAGTTAGGTTAAATATTTTATGAGTACAATGGGAATCGCAATTGGTGCGACGGCTCTTTCGTTAATACTTGTCGCCGTGTGGCTGATCTCTTTATCGCTAAGAAAGCAGCGCTTGGAACAAGAACGTAAGGCTCGTGCTGTCGCTTACCGAAAAGCGATTGAAAAAGCGCGCATACAAGAGCAAAAAGAGCGTCACTTCAAAGCCGAAACCGGTCATGTACCGTCGATTCTGTATTTGGCAAAAGAAGCTGAACGTAACAATATAAAGGAAGCTCTGTATTGGTACGACAAAGCGGCGCAACTCGATAATATCAATGGCATGTACGGCATTGTGCGCCTAAGCATGAAGCGTAAAGAAGACCTCATTTTAAGAGAGAAAGCCAACTTTTGGCAGCTAGCAATCTCTGCTTTAGACAATGACGTATCGGCGAAATTCGAGATGGGCAAAGCGCTCGTCTTTGGTCGTGGAACCGATAAGAACATCCCTAAGGGTTATACCTATATTGAAGAGTCTGCGGCTGGTGGTAATACCGAAGCGATGCTGTTTATCGGTGACTGGTGTCTAGATAAAGAGAATCCAGATTACTCGGCTGAAAGCTCTGTCGAGTGGTACCAAAAGGCCGCTGAAAAAAACAACCTAGACGGCAAGATCAAACTGGGTATGAGCTATTTGAACGGTGTTGGTGTTGAACCGAATCACGGCGAAGCGGTGTACTGGTTTGAAACTGCCGCAGAAAAGAACAGTGCAGAAGCCATGTTTAGAGCTGGCGAAGCTTGGATTGACCATGGTGAACACGGCAACGCGATTGCTTATATCTGGCTATTTTTGTCTGCTCATTTTGGCTACTCAGAAGCGAAGCATTTGCGGGATAAAGTTGGTGGTGAACTGGGTGTCGATGCCGTCGTGGGCTTACAAGCTCTGACTAAGCCGATCATGACTAAGTTGACTCAAGAAGCGATCACTAAGCATTCAATCATTAAAGCGCTCAATAAGCTCTACAAGCGCAATATACCGATCCCTAAGAAAGTGAAAGAAGCGTCCGATGAAGAAGGCGAAGAGTTAAATGTCGATGGTAGTCATTTAGATACCAAAGCGTCGAGTGAGCAAGGTGCTAACGTCGATTACAGCCAGCAGGCGACGCCAAACCATGATAGCGGTGCTGCGAATCAAGGGTCACCCAGCGATCAAGCAACGCATAACAAAGAAGCAAGCCCTAACTCTCTAGACTTCAGTCAGGCAGCAGTGGATCCAAGCTGGAAAAGCAACCACTAAAACGTGTTGGTTATCTTTGATGAGTTAGACAAGAATGACTGAAGCTATAAATCTATAAATCTATAAATCTATAAATCTATAAATCTATAAAGCTATAAATCTATATAGCTCCTAGCCGTAATCTAGAAAACCAAGACAACAAAAAAGGGAAGCGAATGCTTCCCTTTTTATTTGTGTGCTATTTGCTTTTAGAGCTTAGAGCTTAGAGCTTAGAGCTAAAGCCTAATACTAAGAGCTGTTAAGCTTTGTTTTGCTCAGCTTTACATACAGCCGCAGTGAACACTACGTCAGTTGAGCTGTTAAGCGCTGTTTCAGCCGAATCTTGAATCACACCAATGATGAAACCAACCGCTACAACCTGCATCGCTACATCGTTTGAGATACCGAATAGGCCACAAGCTAGAGGAATCAGTAGCAGTGAACCACCGGCAACGCCTGATGCGCCACATGCTGAAATTGCAGCAACAAGGCTTAGTAGAATCGCAGTGAAGATATCAATCTCAATACCCATTGTGTGTACAGCGGCAAGCGTTAACACAGTGATGGTGATTGCAGCACCCGCCATGTTGATGGTTGCGCCTAGAGGGATTGATACAGAGTAAGTATCTTCATCTAGCTCTAGCTTCTTACAAAGGTTCATGTTCACTGGGATGTTTGCAGCGCTTGAACGAGTGAAGAATGCCGTTACACCAGACTCACGAATACATTGCAGCACAAGTGGGTATGGGTTCTGTTTTGTCTTTACAAAGACAAGCAGTGGGTTAACGACAAGAGCAATGATCAGCATTGAGCTTAGTAGAACCGCTAGCAGTTGACCGTAGCTTGCTAGTGCATCGAAGCCCGTTGTTGCGAATGTAGTCGAAACAAGGCCGAAGATACCAAATGGCGCAAGACGAATAATGAAGCGAACAATGTGTGAAACACTGTGGCTAAGGTCTTCGAAAACCGCTTTTGTTGTTGCTGATGCGTGGTGCAGAGCAAGACCAAGACCGATTGCCCAAGCAAGAATACCGATGTAGTTAGCGTTCATTAGTGCGCTAACTGGGTTATCTACAAGCTTGAATAGAAGCGTATGAAGAACTTCCGCGATACCTTGAGGAGGGTTAGCACCTTCAGCGCCAGCAACCAGTGTCAAAGTGGTTGGGAACATGAAGCTCAGTACTACAGCAGTCAGTGCTGCAGAGAACGTACCAATCAGGTAAAGCACAATGATTGGACGCATATGAGTATGCTGACCTTTCTTTTGGTTTGCGATAGAAGCTGCAACAAGAATGAATACTAAAATTGGGGCAACAGCTTTCAGAGCACCAACAAACAGACTACCTAATAGGCCTGCATCTTGAGCTGCTGAAGGAGAAACCATGGCGAGAACGACACCGAAAACAATACCAGCAAGGATCTGTAGAACGAGATTTCCACGAGCGATGCGGGCGAGCATGTTGTGATTTTGCATAAAATACCTGCAATTGTTAATTTATTATAGTGATGTATTTTTTTATAAAGTTGTACCAAATCCAACTATACACTAGTGGAATGGGCGGTCATATTAGCGGGATCTAAGAGGGTGTCTAGGAATAGTTTACTTTTAGGGTGATTGTTTGCGCTGCGTGGTGTTTTTAGAGCTAAATGTTAAATTTTTGTGTTTTTGTTGAGGTATAAGTCTGCTGAATAATGTTCCATTGGCTTAATGTTCTAGTATTTATGGTGTGTAAACCATTACTGATAAAAACATTGTGTTCGGAAATAGCTGCCTAAACTTGTATAGGTAAAAAAGCCACTTCAACAGACATCATAGACATCACCTACTTTGCTTAATCTACGTTGGTGCATGACTTGCCATGTTTTGTCGTTATCTAATCTTTCTATCGGCATTCCCACCTACTTAAGCAGCGTTAGCTGTGAATCTCATCAGCTCTCCTTAATAGCGTCAGGCTACTGAACTTAATACCTTGCTACTTTGATATATCGCACACCTTATCTGGTGATTTATATCATCATGTTATTTTATATGACGTAATTTATCTAAAATTGCCGTTGTAAGTGGGTGGCATATATCCTGTGTTGGTCTTAATTTACAAGAGTATGAGCAATGAGTTTAATCAGTATCCCTTATGTAGAAACCTCTGCAGATACCGTTTTACATATAGCAGCCGCTATCGTGCTGATCAGCACCATAGCGGCTGGCCTGTTCGGTTTTTGGAAGCTTCACGAGATCCCTATTCAAAAGGCTCATAAGACTGACCACCATCAGATAGGGTTGATTACCGCGCTCACTTGGATTGGCTTCATTTGGCACTGGGTGTGGGTGCTCGCCATTATCATTGCGTTTGTAGATTTTGAAAAAGCCATTATCCGACTGCGTGATTTATGGAATTCTCCGGCTCAAGTTAATCAATCAGAGGATGTCTAAATGTTAGAAGGTTTAGCGGTTTGGTGTTTGTTCATCTATTTATTAAGGCTTGTTGGCATGCCTTGGAACACAGGGACTAAAGCATTCGCTTATCTAGGAGGCAGTGGTTGGTTGTTATTTGTGTGGGTAGGATTAATTAACTATACACCAATGGATTTGTCGGGAGGCTCTGTGGTGCAGTCTCCTCACATTCAGCTTCGCCCAACCTCAACCAATGTCTCGGGCAAGGTCGACCAGATTTATATCACCCCGAACCAACGCATTGAGAAAGGGCAGTTAATCTATGAGATTGAAAACGAGCCTTATCAAATTGCTTATGAACAAGCGAAGATTTCGCGCGACTCGGCAAACGTAGCGGTTAGCACTGCGGCTGAAGAAGTAAAAATCGCTGAATCCAGCTATCAGGCAGCGTTACATGATTTTGAAATGACACAAAGTGAGCTTTCAGCTGCTCAGTCAAATAGAGACTTACAGAAAAGAACGTTGAAGCGTTATCTTGAACAAAACCGAGTCGTGCGTAATACGATCACTGAAAGCATGATTGATAACCAGCAAACGGTCGCCGATTCTGCTGTGTACACTGTGGCCAAGCTTGAGTCACAGCTGAGCAAAAAGAAATCTGATGTAGAGAAAGCCAAGCTACAAATAACCAAAGCGGAACTCTCGGTTGAATCCCGTCAGTCAGACTTTAACGAAACAATTCAGAAGGTGAATAAAGCAAAATGGGATCTTGATAGCACCAAGATTTATGCACCCGCTGATGGCTTTGTGACTAACTTTATTCTTCGTGAAGGTCAGCTTGTTTCTAGAGTTCCACGATTGCAGATGTACACGGCTTTGTTTCCTAAATCAGGGAACTAATGCTTAAAGCTACGATCAGATCATCTAAGTTCACTCACATACTTAGAGCAATGCCAAAGCCTCGCTACAGAACAACTAACTGGAAACAATATAACCAAGCCCTAATCAATCGTGGCTCACTGACATTCTGGATTGATGAGGAAACGATTCAACAGTGGAAGCAACTCAAGCAAGGTAAACGAGGTCGACCTCGATTGTTTAGTGACTTAGCCATTACGACCGCCCTCATGGTTAAACGAGTATTCGCGATGCCGTTGAGAGCGTTACAAGGATTCATCGATTCTGTTTTCAAACTCGCTCAACTCCCGTTGTCATGTCCTCATTATTCATGCATCAGTAAACGAGCCAAAACGGTTAATGTGTCATTCAAGACAAAGACCCGAGGCGCAATACAGCATTTAGCCATTGATGCAACAGGGCTAAAGGTCTACGGTGAAGGTGAATGGAAAGTAAAAAA